>CALMKY010000339.1 GCA_937867195.1 uncultured Saprospiraceae bacterium
CTATCTCAATCTCCTGGTGTCCTGAATAAAAACCAAAATTATGATTGACTGCAAGATCATAGATCAGATCCGCATTCCGGGTAGCGATATTTAAAAATGATTTTTCTCCGGTAGCTTCATAATGGGCCACGGCAGCTTCATACATATGACCGGCATCATATAATTCATGAGAGGACTCTTCTCCGTAAAACCTTCCCTTGGGATCATACATACAGCAATAAATCTTATTCACCGTATCATTGGCTGCTTTGAGACTCCAGGCGGTGTACAAATATCCATCGGCTTCCTGGGCAGCACTAATAAATGATATCAACAAATCGAGGTACCTTTTCATCACCGGATCCGGTTTGGTCATCAGGCTATAGCTGGCACCTTCCATGATTTTATATACATCACTGTCATCAAATCCATAATGACCGATAAACTTACCGAGCATCAGACCTCCTGCTTTTTTAAAATTGTCTACGCGCCCCGTCTCTTCGCATTTTTTAAATGCATACGGTATGGTAACATTCGTGGCTGTCTCAACTCTGGATTTCCAAAAGCCATCGGTGAGATGCACTTTTTCGAATCCGACCGGGGTAATGGGATAATCAGTGATGAGATGGTGATGGGCAAATTTTAATGAACTGAATATTATAAATAAAAAAGTAATGAAAAGTTTCATGAATAAATGATTAATGAATTAAAGATAGGGATCTCTTCTAATTCATTCAAACTAATTCAAATAGCCTGGTATGGGTAGATTTTCACACATACATCCAAAAAAAGGAAAAAGTCCAAATCCTACGGAATCCAAATCGTCGTTTCATTCGTAAAAAAGATATTATTTAACCATCCA
The DNA here is from genome assembly GCA_937867195.1 of uncultured Saprospiraceae bacterium. GTDB lineage: Bacteria > Bacteroidota > Bacteroidia > Chitinophagales > Saprospiraceae > JADJLQ01. The sequence goes on from CALMKY010000339.1 coordinate 842, forward strand.
TAATTTATTCCTATATGAAAGTATTTATGTCCATGAAATGGGACGGAGTCACCCTCGATCAATACGAAGCTCTGAGAAAACTAGTCAATTGGGAGATAAATCAACCAAAAGGCGGAAATCTCCACATTGCAGGCTTTCATAACGGCAGCTTGCGAGTGACAGACGTTTGGAATTCAGTCGAAGAATTCAATGAGTTTGCTGAGAAGAGATTAATGCCCGGAGTGGCAGCATGCCAAATCCAGGGTCAACCGCAGGTAGATTTATTTCCCATTCATGCAATTTATTTTCCGGCATTGCAGCTTTGATTTTTTAATACGAAGCGACATTCGTATAAGATAAAATTAATTATCAGTCTTCGCTACCAAAACCACCGGCCAATGGATTCGTCATCAACGGTCCAAAAAACAATGCATTTAAAAACAATCGATTCGTTCCATACCAGATGCCTCTGAAATTTGGATCATCCGCAAATAAGATCACTCTGCCAGCTCCTTCGTGAGAACAAAGTAAAGCCGCATTATTTGCAATTTTGGGAGTAGTCGTGGGATGAATATAACCGCCAATTAAAGGCTTAGGACTATACTTTGCAATCGTACTAGCTGGCGCATTGCTTGGAATTAAAATCGTCTTATTATTTTTATACACGGATATCCTTCGGGAAGAAAATCCAAAGCCCAAAGGATGGGTCGTATCCAAATCTGCCTCGAAAATGGATCCACCCAATTGTTTGGCTCCTTCTCGGTTTTGAAGATCTTCATAATTGACTCTCGTCGTGGATACGGTATCGGCAGGAACAAATTTTTCTCTTACAATTCCTGATTTAGAAGCCCATTCGGATGCACCTTTAAATGTAATCAACGTACCCCCATTATTGACCCAGGCTTTCAATTTGTCTTCAAAAGATTTTTCGAATGCATAATTACCATGAACTAATATCATATGAGTGTAGTTGCTCAAATCGGTTCTGGCAATATTACTGATATCTACTTTAGTAATGGGCATGTGAATTCGTTGATCCAGGAGATGCCATACTTCACCGGCTTCGTAAGAGTTAGTACCAGGTCCAATGATCATCAATGCTTTCGGCTTTTTAACTGCTTTCATAAAATTAGAGCCAAGGTCAATCCCTTTAAGAGAATAACCTGTTTCAACCGGGTAAATGGTAATACCGGATTCTTTTTGAACAGAACGCAAAGCAGTTACTAATGTTCCTTTATCAATTTTTTGCTGTTGTACCGGAATAAACAGCGTTCCATGATTAAACTGCATGGGCTGGCCTGCGATGGAGGTTGTAAATGATTTAAATGCCGTCAGTACGATTACATTTTGATCCAGTAATGAATACAATGTCTGATAAGAACCGTAATCTCTGAAATCGATCAGATATCCATAATTGCTTTCCGTAAAGGCTGGAGCATTCATCTGCACCGGTTTGTCCATTTTATTCCCCCGGGCAACCATGGATCTTACTTCCTGGTATGGTAATCCAAAAGCATGTATCAATGACCAGGTAGATGCATCATAAAATATACTATCGGTATAAGGAATATCTTTTTCAAAAATTGACTTCACCATGATATAATTCATTTGGTCCGTAGGCACGACATAGGATCTGCCTTTCATGAAGGCCACATTATTAACCGACTGATCTTTATCTGTTTGATAGACATCGATGTGATGCATGAGCAATAGATTGACCAATGCATTCGTCCGGGTGGCGTCGTAAGGATCACCGAAAATGTAAGCCTTGACAGGATTTGCTTTTGCCTCGCTGGATGCTGTATTGTAAAAATCTCTTCTGCATTTTAGCAGCATGGCCTTTTCATTAAACGATCCGCGTACCGTAGCCAAGGCTGCGGTGGTGTGATTGCGAATGGTAAATCCAAATGTGATGGGAATAGTAGTCGTTTCCTGAACATGTCCCCTGGAGCTTGCCTGTTCAAATAAAAACCCTATTCCGCCGTAAAAATTGACATAACTCGATCCATACCCGGGATATAATTTATCAAATTGCTCCTTAGTGAAAAACAAGGATTGATTGCTTTCGGTAGCTTTTGTAAAATACTCTCCAAACTTAGGGTACACCACATCGTATAAATAAGGAGGGACGACCGGGTTATTACTACTATATTTTCCGGGATCAAAATAAAAGGTGGCATTGGTACCCATCTCGTGATGATCGGTCATGACATAAGGCATCCATTCATGAAATAATTTCAAACGATTCCGACTCTCAGGATGAATTCCCAAAAACCAATCCCGGTTGAGGTCAAACCAGTAGTGATTCGTCCTTCCTCCAGGCCATGCTTCATTATGCTCTTTATCCATAGGATCTGATACAATGGGAGATCCCTGGTACATATTTGCCCATTCGGTATGTCGGTCCCGACCATCGGGATTGTAATTTGGATCCAATAAGATGACCATTCCATCCAGCCAGGCTTTGGTTTCAGGGGATTGATTGGCTACTAAATAATAAGCTGTCAACATGGCCGCTTCACTACTCGATGGTTCGTTGCCATGTACGTTATAGCCGAGTGTGATCACCAAAGGTTCCTGATCACCTCCCAGTTGATATGCCCGCTTGAGATTCGCCAGTCTTATTTGTTCCAACCGCTGATGATTGGCCGGGGAAGTAATGGTGGCAACGATTTGAGCCCGGTGCTCATACGTGTAACCAATGATCTGAGTACTTATTTTATCTGAGACACGGTCCAATTCCTGAATATATTCGACAATCTTATCGTGCCGGGTATGGTGCGCGCCGATAGCATAACCCAGAAATTTTTCAGGTGTGGGAATGGCGGGATCAAATTCTGAATCTTTTGCTTTTGGATAGAAATAAGAAGTCTGGGAAAATGAATGAAATGCAGAGATGGTAAATAAAATAGTGAAAATCCTTTTCATAGAAATCATCGATTGAAAACCGAATATAGATAATCGTAACCGAAAAATACTTATCTGGAAAAGATTTTAATCTTGCAGCATCCTCCCTCTGATTATTGGATCATATGAACAGATCCTACCGGTTGCGGATCAAATGTATCACTGGATCGTTCTTCCTACAAGCGGACAGGTAAAAAGTTACGGTGTCATTTTGATTTGTACACGGATCGTGCTGATGACGTGATCTCAGAAGAACCTGATGGAAATCTATTCGGTATTGTGCAGAATAAAAAAATGCTTTCTATGTACCGGCATTTTAAAAATAGACCCCAAGCCCCATCATCAGGGTTCTCTCTTTACTGTTATCATATACACCGGATGGTCCATGTTGAAGATAGATTTTAGTAAGACCATATTCGTATTGGATGTGACACGTAATAAACAATATTCTTATGGATGCACTCACCATGGCACCGGCCCGCAGACTGTTGAGATCATCTTCATTTAGTCTTGGATTATCATCCACACTTAATAAAAAGGTGCCGACAGGTCCTCCCGTCAGCAATAAATGAGTATACTTATTTTTCCATGCAAAGCCGCCCACTTGCAGAGGTATTTTGATGACATTGATATCGTTGCGTTTATAGTATGGATTTGCAAAATCAAGTTTATCCGGCAAAACACTTACTTTTTGAAAATGAATTCCCGGCATGATGACCGTGGCCGCATCGCGGACGATCACATCCAGGCCAGCTGACCAACCTACGTGCATGGGTGTGGCCCCCGATCGTTGTTCAAACGAAAATGCGCTTTGAACGAGATGAGTATTAAAATTCAAATCCTGGCTACACAACTGGCCAAAGTAAAGAAAGAATAATATCAAAATAGTTAATCTCATCTAATTCAATCTAACGAAAATATTCTGAAAGCCAGTATGGGATAGAAAACAATAATCCTTACGACATCAGAATACACTTTCAATCAAATAATAAGTATTTTTACCCCACAATATTAATTACATGTTTCCGGATTTGTCGTATATCATCCAATATTTTACCGGACTGGCCCCGGATGGAGCTTTGTCTATCATCAAAACATTTGGATTGTTTCTCACGCTTTCATTCTTGGCCAGTGCCTATCTATTGTATTTAGAGTTTAAAAGAAAAGAGCAGCAAGGTCTGCTTCCTCCAAAGAAAATCACCATCCATCTCAAATCCAGTATCTCTTTACAGGATGTCGTTTTAAATGCCCTCTTCGGCTTTGTCATAGGATATAAATTGCTCTATGCCGGTCAGCATATGGATGAAATGAAAGGCGATGCCGTAGCGGTATTATTATCTACTAAAGGCAATTGGATAGGAGGTTTGATCGGTGCTCTTGCTTTCGGTATTATGAAATATCTGGAATATCAAAAAGTTCAAAACTCGTCAGCAGAGCCTAAAGAAGTATTGCTCTATCCACATCAGCAAGTCCCGGACATTACCATCG
>CALMKY010000340.1 GCA_937867195.1 uncultured Saprospiraceae bacterium
TATGTATAAACTCCGCGTCGATTGTTTTATCTACAGTAACCACATATTCTTTTTCATGGTTGTTACCGGCCCGCAAGATCTTATTTACAATGTCACCATCATTTGTCAAAAAAATAAGACCTTCCGATGGTTTATCCAATCTGCCAATAGGAAAGATTCGTTCCTTATAGCGGATGAAGTCAATGATATTGGATTTGTCCTGTAAGTCAGTCGTGCAGGTAATACCCGGTGGTTTATGAAATGCAAGATATACGGGTTTTACTTTCTTCTTTAAAGGTTCACCATCGAGAAGTACTTCATCTAGTTCCGTCGCCCGATTACCTTTGGTGGCGACGATTCCATTGAGCGTGACACGACCTTGTTCGATATAAGTATCTGCTTCTCTTCGCGAGCAAATTCCTGTTTCACTGATGTATTTATTAAGGCTTTTGTCTGCCACGTGGCAAATATCCGTATGTTTTCGAATTAAATTTAATTCTATTCAATTAGCAAATCTATTCCCAATTGAGTCCTGAACACCAGGAGGAATTACTGAACGAATTACTGAAATTAATTTTTTGTTGGGTATTGAAAACCGGTCGTTTGCTCTACCATTTTTAATGGCCGCACTTCTATACTTGCCCCTTTTACATATGTCATTTCCGGATTTCGTTTTGCAATGTGGATAGCTTCATCGAGGTCATTTGCCAAAATATGGTAATAACCAACTTGTATCCATTTAGCCGCGTCGAAGGGAGATTCCTGGATCGACTCCTCAGACTTTGTCAGAATGACTCCTTCCCTGATTAACGGTTGAGCACTGATCAATTGACCCGACTTTTTAAGATTTTCGATATAGACCTCACAAGACTTGAGAAACTGTTGTTGCTCTTCAGGTGAAAGATTAGCTTTTCCATCGCCCTGGTTTTTGATTAATAACATAAACTCTTTCATTTTTTATTATTTTTTATTTGTATTATAATACGACAATTGAAATTTTAAAAAAGGGACATACGGTATGCACATCAGCAAAAATATTTTTGCATCAATACTTTCAAACGGCAATCCAATCTTTTCAACGTTTAATAAACCGGTTATTTAAGATTTTATTCATGATCTCTTCCTTTTGGATTTGACTGATGGGGATTCTTGCATTACCGATCTGGATAGAGCTTTCTTCTATACTGGATATTTTTTCTTTATTAACGATAAATGATTTGTGTATTCTGATAAATTTTTCCTCCGGCAGTTGTTCAAGAAGACCTTTCAAAGTATAATAAGCGGTAACTTTTCTATCTGACAGATGCAGGATCAGGTAATTTCCAAGAGATTCGATATAGAGTAAGTCGCTGTATTCGATTTTTTCGATTTTACCGGATGTCTTTATAAAAAAATAGGAGTCTGTATTTTTTGAAAATCCTTTATTTAAAAAATGTTTTGCTTTTTGACAAGCTGTCTCAAATCGTTCGAAAGAATACGGTTTTAACAGATAATCGATGGCATTCAGATCATACCCCTGTAATGCGTATTCTGGATGGGCACTTGCAATAATACAGGCCAGGTTGTTTCTTTTCAGATCGGCCAGAAATTCAAGTCCATTCATCTTAGGCATTTTAATATCGCAGAAAATTAATTCGATTGAATTTAAATTAAACAATTCTTTTGCTTCCATTGGATTATTGGCTTCGCCGATCAGCAATAGATCCTCCAGACGACGGATGTACTCTTTCAATATTTTTCTTGAAGGAGGCTCATCTTCAATGATAAGACATTTTATAGGGCTCAAATCAGGCATGATTAAATTGGAATCGTGAGTGTAACTGTAAATATTTCATTTGAATGGTCTATGGATATCAATTCCGGATTTTGATACAGGAGGTTCAACCTTTTACGAATATTGGATAATCCAATCCCGGACTCTTCCATTGGATTGTTTATATCCGGTTTATGAAAAGTATTGGAAACGCTGAAGGTTATTGAATTGACATTTTTCTTAAAGGATATTTTCACCCAATTTTCTGCCATCTTATCATGACTTACATATTTAAAAGCATTTTCAATCAATGGAAAAATCAGCAGCGGTGGAATCAACGCTTGATTGGCCCCGGTATCCCGATCCAGTCCGATGGTAAGAGGGGCTTCGATTCTTAGCGTTTGAATGGCAATATAATCCTGTATATAGCTCAACTCTTGCTCCAGGGTAACTTTTTCATGGTTGCATTCATACAATTGATACCTGAGCATATCCGATATTTTTAATAGTATATGCCTGGCATTTTCATTACCGCTGTCTATCGTGCTATACAATGTGTTCAATGAATTAAAGAGAAAATGCGGATTTAATTGGTTCTTTAATAATTCCAGTTGGACTGTCCTTTGTTCTTTCACCAGTTCTTCATGTTTTCTTTTTTCTTCGGTGAGTGCAAATAAAAACAAGATACCGGTCATGGCCGATACAATTAAAAAAGTAGTTACAAAAACATATAAAAAAAATCCAACCCGGATGGTAACCGGCTGAGCAAAATGAGGATTGATAAAATAAAATAAGGCGGCCCGGATACTGCCAATCAGAATGGCTATCAAAATCAATAATACGATCAGTTTATTCACCGCATAGGCAGTATGTCCCCGGTTTATTTTTACATGAAGAATAAAGTAAGCCGAAAGGAATAAAATTGTATCCGTAGAAGCATATATAAATGATAATGTAATGAGGTTATTCCCGAAATAATAGTATACAAACCAAAAGAGGTATAAGGCAAAAACGACGATGCTATTTCGGTTAATTTGAATTCTCAAGGTAGCAAAGGTAGATGGTTATGACGGGATGTTGAAAAACAGACCGTATTTAAATGTCATGCGCAGTTTCGTATTCATCATGTAAAAAAGGTATTTGATGTAAAATCACTTAAATTCCTTCTCGAAGGCTTCTATTTTTGGGCTATAATAAAAGTTATGAAGAATCGCAGACAATTTATTGGAGCTTCGGCTATGAGTGTATTCGGTATACAGAAACTTTTGGGACCAAATCATTATTTAAATCGTCCTTCTCAAAGCAGTGCTATCGGTTTCCCTGCCCAGGATCCTGGATTAGTAGAAGAAATGGTAATTGTCTCGCACGGCCAGATAGACCGGGTAAAACAATTATTGCTGGATCACCCCGAGCTAGCCAAAGCCGCATGGGATTGGGGATTTGGCGATTGGGAGACTGCCATCGGTGCTGCCTCTCATGTAGGGAACAAAGAAATTGCAGAATTGTTGATATCCTATGGAGCAAGGCCCGATCTTTTTACTTTTACTATGATGGGTAATCTGCCGGTAGTCAAATCCATTATTGAATCCACTCCTGGTATTCAATCTTCGCTGGGTCCGCATGGTATTACACTTTTGTCTCATGCTAAAAACAGACTCTTGTCCAAATCCATTACCGATACGGATAAATCATTAATTCAAAATATGATAGCTTATCTGACATCCCTGGATAATTCAGATCCGAAAATGAACTATCTAAATCTTACAGATCTCGATAAACAAAAACTAGTTGGGTCTTATTCTTATGGAAAGGATGAAAAAGATCAGCTTACCGTGCAACTGACAAATCAAGGTCAACTTACTATCAAAGGCCCTCAGGCAAAATTTGCCAGGACTTTATTTAAACATGAAGAGAATGTATTTTCGCCAATTGGTGCTCTACGGGTAAAAATAAAATTTGAAGTGGACCAGGAGAAAGTATTATCGTGTAGCATTTTTGATCCGGCGTTCGTACTAAAAGCTGTTAAATTATAACTAGTCAATGGACAAGATCGTAGAGTACATTCAACGGGGTAATAATAAAGAAGTGGAGGCTTGTCTTACACAATTCCCCAATCTAATTCATGATAAGACACCGCAAGGAATAAGTTTAATTCAATGGGCCGCCTATTGCAGAAATGCCGTTGCAATTGACTTATTGAAAAATTTAAAGCAGGAACTGGATATTTTCGAAGCATGTTGCGCGGGCGAACAGTGGATAGTTGAAAAACTGATTGAACAAGATCCGACTTTGGTCAATCAATATTCAAATGATGGGTTCACACCATTGGGACTTGCTAGTTTTTTCGGAAAAACTGCTTTGGTAAAAATACTTTTGGTAAAAAATGCCGATCCGTCTTTACCTGCTAATAATGCATTTAAAGTGGCTCCATTGCATTCTGCATGTGCTATTTCAGATTTTGAAATCTGTGAATTATTGGTTCGTTATGGTGCCAACGTCAATGCAAGTCAGGAAGGTGGAGTGACCCCTCTGCATCAAGCAGCTTACTATGGGAATTCCAAAATTGTAAAATTATTGTTATCAGAGAATGCAGACAAACAGGCTGTTACAGATCAAGGGCAAACTCCCTACCAAATGGCCGCAGAGAGAGGCAATATTGAAATCCTGGATATGTTGAGTGAATAAAAGAATGGGAAGATATTTTTATAGTGTCTTTATTTAGTAATCCCGGACGCTATTTTGTGATATTCATTATCCTTTGGTTCCCACAATTCTATTTTATTGCCTTCCAGGTCACGGATATGCAAAACCCTGCCATAATCAAATTTTGAAATAGTGTCTAAGATGATGACACTATCTCGTGTAAATTCCTTTATCAGATAATCCAAATTATCTACCCTGTAATTCATCATCATCGGTCCTTCAAAATAAGTTGATTTTTCTGAAAATGGGCTCCACTGGGTATACCCGGGTATGGACGGATGATCCGATTGCCTCCATTCAAAGGAAGTGCCCCATTGATCAGTATTCAGACCGAGATGTTGTGTATACCAAAGTTTTAGTTCTTCAGGATTTTTGCATTTAAAAAATATACCGCCGAGACCCGTAACTTTCTTAAAAGGTATATTTTGTTTTTTATCTATATAGGATTTCGTAATAAAGCCAAACGAAAAAGATGCGATAAAAATGATAAGCAGTAGATATTTCATACTTGATTTAATTTAATCTATAAAACCTGATCGAATTGCCTTAGAGGTTGAATCTATGTAAAAGCATTTATTTTAGTCATGAGTGATTGCATAAGCGGGTCTGCCATCGTTGCACCGAATTTCTCCCCTGATTTTACCCAGATACTGGCAATGCATACAAAATTTGGCACTACTGCACCGGGTGTCGCGACCCCTTTGCGTATTTCATATTTCATCACGTTATCACCCAATATTTCAATGTATTCTGGTATGAATTGCTTTGTATAAAGCTCAAAATTGAATATTGCACCTTCTTTGTATGGATACAGAACGGTCGAACAGAACAAAGGTCCTGCCGTCTGAATATTATCTTCCATAGTAAATTTTAATTTTAGATTTCAATGTAAACAAATTCTTAGTAAATGTAGGAATGGACCGGGTTTAGTTATTGATTCATATTTACTTTGGTTTTCCAAAAAATAAAACATATCCATCAATATCTTTTATTTCAAAGCCAAGTAAATGATCGCTGTTTACCTGTAAGTGTTTATGAAAGGCCACATTTTTTCTGATATATTCGTCATACAAAGTTGCAGGATCCAAAGTAAATATATACGCATCCCATGGTGCAAATTCGTGACGACCGTGATTGGGAATGGGTATCACCTCCGGCGCGACGGCTTTTAACAGGATGGAGATCTGATCCCGGCCAACGATCGACCAATATGGATCTTCCTCCGGCCCAAGGTGTTTGATTTCAAACCCTAACAGATCTGCATAAAATGAAACAGAACTGTTTAAATTTTCAACTATAAAACAGGGAAATATGGAATTTAAATTTGACATGCTGATTTACTCTGCAATATTGAAAATGAATAACTAAAAACAAAAATTTGGTTCAATTTTTATTTCTTTTAATTCAATACTCTTTCAGGGTAATTGATCACCGGGAAAACTCCGCGAAGCAAATACTTCATAACTGAGTACGTTTGCTTTAATGGCCGGATCTTCGTTCATTATTTCTTTTGTTTTTTCAATATCTGCATTAAAAATCCCGATTCCCGCCATCTGGTCGTCACTGGGTATAGGGCAAACAATGGATAACAGACCATCAGCCCGAAGTTGATAATTCCTGCGCCCATGTTCCCAGATGATTGGAAATACTTCGGGCATTTTAAACTCGGGACCTTTTTTTAGCACGACGACTGTATAAGGTTTGGTGGTAGCGCTCATTTGTTTCATGTATTCATCGGTGATGATGGTAGAAGAGGGAATCATTGTCAATCTCATTTTTTCAATTTCATTTTAAATAAGTGAGCCAAACATAATCATATTATTTTATTTATCCATCCTATGATCGGCCTTTGGTGTATACTTAAACAAGCAGTAAAAATGAAATGGGTTTTTAAATAATCTAAAAGTCTTTTTTTAAAAATATTCTTACAGACATCAGAAAAGGTATGATCATCCAGATAACCAATACAATCAAGGTATACAATTTGCCGAGCCCGGATCCAAAGAAGTCGTGATAGACAGCCCCGGTATAACCCATCATAGCACTGATGTCCATATTCAGTAAAATAAAGATCCGACCCAGGTCGATTGGATTGAGAGATGATAATATTAATGT
>CALMKY010000341.1 GCA_937867195.1 uncultured Saprospiraceae bacterium
GTTCTATCCTGTTTGGTGACCCTTCCGATCATTGCACAGGATGTAGATTTTCATGTTGGCCTTCGCATTGGGTTTAATTATTCACACCTGGATGGTCCGGTGGAAGAAAACGCCAAATTGTCTACCTCTCCCGGTTTTCATGTAGGTCCTACATTTACTTTTCGGTTTTCAGATTTGATGGGCATCCGGGGAGAATTATTATTTTCTCAAAAAGGAGCTAAGTTTGAGTACAATGGTCCAAGCTATTTTACGATTAGAAAGAATAATGAATATATACCGACTTCGGGTACCCGAAATATGTTGTTGACGATCAATAACAATTACATTGATTTACCTTTGTCATTTTACACTCTTTTATTTGAAAGACTCGATGTGTCGTTTGGTGGCTATGGTTCTGTACTCGTTGGTTCCAATGGTAAAGGAGATATGACGTACAGTGGTAAAAGAGATAATAGTAATGCAAGTGTCGGGCCGATCAAATTTTTATTAGAACAAAATTATTTACGTGATAAAGCAGGTACGACACCCGCGTTATCGACCATCGATGTCCGACTGGAAGGAGACGTAATCAAATTACCGGAACAGCTGGGTGGTTACTATGAATATCGCACCAAACCGGATGGCCATAAATACAATACATTAGATTATGGATTAGCGGCGGGATTGCATTACAGGTTTTCCGGAGGATTGTATATCGGGGCAAGATATCAGTTTGGTTTGGCGGATGTTACTAATAAAGATTTTGATATCAGCTATAAAACGTTGACATCTTCTAAAGATTTTGTTTTGATACCTGCTGTACATAAAAACAGGACTCTTCAGATCTCTTTGATGCTGCAGTTATAATTAAGTTTTACTAATACCTAAGTAATGGATTCGTACGAACGTGAGATCAGATCTGTGAATGTCGTGCGATACCTCACGCCGCTTCGGGAAGGCGGATCGCTGCCTGCTATTGTCGAAGCAGACGATGGATTTTTGCAGGTATTAAAATTTCGTGGGGCAGGTCAAGGCACAAAAGCATTGGTTGCCGAACTGATCGGTGGAGAAATTGCCCGAGCTGCCGGTTTAAAAGTTCCTGAAATTGTATTTGCCTTCCTGGATGAATCCTTTGGCCGTACAGAACCAGATGAGGAAATACAAGACTTATTAAAAGCCAGTATTGGTCTCAATCTTGGCATTCATTACATATCCGGTGCCATCACCTATGATCCGGCTGTGATGAAATTGGATTCAAAACTGGCATCTAAAATACTTTGGCTGGATGCATTTCTTACGAATGTAGATCGTACGGCCAGAAACACCAATATGCTCACCTTGAAAAGAGATCTCTGGCTGATCGATCACGGAGCCTGCTTGTATTTTCATCATAGCTGGGACCGATGGGAAGAGCAATCGCTGAATCCGTTTCATAAGATTAAAGATCATGTGCTGCGATACCAGGCTCACCATATAGCTCAGGCGAATGAAGAAATGAAATCAATGATAACGGAAGATGTAATCAACAAAGTTATTTCTTTGATTCCGGATGAATTATTGACCTACGATGCACCGGAAAAGATGAGAGATATGTATCGGAAGTTTTTAATAAATAGATTGCATCATTCGGCTATTTTTGTAAAAGAAGCCATTCATGCAGCATCAGCACAGTTTTGAATATGCAGTCATCAGACTCGTTCCACAGATGGAAAGAGAGGAATTTATCAACACGGGAGTTATTTTGTATTGCAAAGAACATCAATTCCTGGACATTCGCTATACCATCGATGTCGATCGATTAAAATCAATCAATCCTTATGCTGATGTGGAAGAAATCGGCCTGCACCTAAGAGCCTATGCACAAATCGCAAAAGGAGATCCCGAAGCCGGTACAATGGCAGGTCTGGATATCGCCTCCAGATTCAGATGGCTCACTGCCAGACGCAGTACGATAGTACAATCTTCTAGTGTGCATCCGGGATTGTGTGAGGATCCTGAAAAAACTTTGAATAAACTATTTGATCAATTGGTAGTGATGCATTAAAGATTGATCATGGAAAGTTTCTTCTAAATCGAATTTCATAGACTTCCTCCGGTCAAATTATTAAGTTTGGCTTTTCTTACCCAGGAATGAGAATCATACAACATTTGATCACCGCCTTTAATGAAGCATTGCATTCATTGCGCGCCAAACCCATGCACACGGTATTATCATTGCTTGGGATCATCATTGGAGTTGGAGCATTGATTTCGATCCTGGCTTTGGGCGATGGAATGGAGCGTTTCGGAAGAGATCAACTGGCCAATACCACTGATCTTAATACCATCGATGTTCATGCCAACAAGACCGTAATCATGGACGGAATTCGATTGGATAGAACGGATGCACCTTTACTGACTCAAGTTGATTATGATAGTATTCAATTCATGACCATTCACAAAGCAGAAGTTCATTGGATATCCGTAAAGAACACTTGGGTCCATACAGATCTTGATACTAACCACCAGGCAGTCTACCTGACGGCAGTCCTGACCCATTCACTTGGCAGGCAAGACTCATTAATTACCGGTCGCTACTTTTCTGATTCGGATACTGTACTATCAGAAGGGTCGGCGGTCATCAACGATGTGTTAGCCAATAAAATAACCAGGCATCCGGGATTAGATACTTCGATTTTGAATAAGATGATATATCAAGAAAAGACGGTCTACAAGATTGCCGGAGTCATTCATAATAAACTGACTAAAAAGGACCTTCCGACCATGATCATACCGGTGAAGAGACTCAATGCAGAGCAGTTAAAAAATTATGAAACAAGGTTCTTAGTGAATGTGACCAAAATTGAAGACTTGCCTGCGGTGCAAAGTGAAATCAAGAGATATCTATCTAAATACCCGCGAAAGCCGGAAGATTTCAGCGCTCTATCCAATGAATATCGAGTCGATCAATTAAAACGCGGCGTGTTGTTATTTAAATCCATTATGGGTTTGATCGTGGGGATTTCAATTTTGGTGGGCGGCATCGGCATCATGAATGTATTGCTGATGTCGGTTACAGAGCGTACCCGCGAAATCGGGATCCGCAAAGCCATTGGTGCAAAACCACGAGAAATCGCCATGCAATTTATGGCAGAAGCCATGACGATTTCACTTCTGGGATCTGTCCTGGGAATCCTATTTGGCATGCTGACCTTAACGATTGCCTTGCCCATTCTTAAGCGGGTCTTGCATGGGGATATCATCCAGGTATCGTATCAATCGGGCAGTATTTTGATCATATTATTGATTGCAATATTGATTGGATTGATTTTTGGAGTATATCCTGCCTACAAAGCCTCCAGGCAGTCACCCATCGATGCGATTAGGAATGAATAATATAATTTAACTTTGTTAAAATGAAAGTAGTTCATGAGTTAAGCCGATCCTTATTTTGGGATACCAATCCAGACCTTTTAGAATGGAATAAAGATAAACAATTGATTATTGAACGAATCATGACCCGAGGTATCACTCACGAGGTAGAAACTATGTTTAAAAGATACACTTTAGAAGATTTAAGATTGGCTTTATTACAAAGTAAGACCCTTGACCCAAAATCAGCAAATTGGTTTTCTATGAAACTCGATGTGCCTTTAAATAAAATACATGTTCTACCTGAATACTATTGATACCGAGACACATAATTTACTGATATCATTACTCAATAAGGATTATTTGCAAAACTTTGCATTAGTGGAAGGAACTAATCTATCATTAAGATATGGTCACCGGAAAAGTATCGATTTAGTTTATTTTCTCCATGGTCCATGGGTCCAGAAGTTATAAATAGTCTGTTAAATGCAGAATATACTCATACCAGTTTAGAGGAATCAATACTGTCCAGATACATTTCCCCAAAAACAAAAAAAGCTCCCGAGTTCATCAAGAGCTTTTTGTACTTCCGGTTTTAGAAGACCTTAGCAGTTTTCTTTTAAGCTTGTGCCGGCGTATGCATGGAAGCGTAAGCGATAATCTTTTGCGTGATGCTCAGTGAGGGGCGCACACGAAGATTTTTCAAATTTTGAAGTATCTCCTTGAGATCCTGATCATCGTTACCGTCATAAGACCAACTATCTTCCGCACATGCATTTTTTTCTAAAACTAGTTCATTCCGTGTAAAGTTTCTTGCCATATTTTACTTTTAGAATTGATAAATTATTGATTTTTATGTGTATTAAACATATGGCTTCGTACCATTATTGCTTATCAGGGAAAAATTTTATAGTTAAGAATTTTGCTTTTAAAAGTGTAATTTAAAATCTATTGAAAGTCAGCATTTTAAATATGCTAAAAATCAATTCTGTTTCTAGGACCGAGATTCTTGGGCTGATTGAAGCCTGTTTCGACCGGGCTGAATGATCACCTACTGTTTAACTGGGAAATTTAATTTATCCTTATTATTGCATATTGATAGTGATTTAATTTATTCAATATGTATCTTAGTTTTCTCACCTCGCCATGGCCGTGGTATATAGCGGGGCCCATCATTGGTTTGATGGTTCCTTTATTATTAATAGCAGGTAACCGTTCATTCGGGATCAGCTCCTCCCTGAGACATATATGTGCGATCTGCTTTCCTGCCAATATACCTTTCTTCAAATACGATTGGAAGAGAGAAATGTGGAATCTTTTTTTTGTAGGAGGCGTGATTGTCGGTGGTTTCATTGCTGCGTATTGGATGCAAAATCCAAGTCCGGTAGCCATTCATCCCTCGTTGGTGAAAGAATTATCGGGATATGGAATACAACAATCTTCATCTTTATTACCGCAAGTTTTATTTAACTGGTCATCCCTGTTTACAATAAAGGGATTTGTATTGATGATCGTGGGTGGATTTTTAGTCGGTTTCGGCACACGCTATGCAGGCGGATGTACCAGTGGACATTCCATCATGGGTCTATCTTCCTTGCAATGGCCTTCATTAGTAGCCACCATTTGTTTCATGGCCGGGGGATTTATTATGGCTAATTTAATATTACCTCTTTTATTAAAATAATTACACTTGGAAACAATAGCATTTAAAACGATAGAAAGTCAGCAGGAAGAAAATCAGGACTTCGAAGTACGATCACTTGATTCGGTTTGCATAAATGAGAGCGAAATCAAAGAACCCTGGTACAAAAACATCAAGTATTCAGTTTTTGGTGTTGTATTCGGTATCCTCCTGGTAAAATCAGAAGTCATTAGCTGGTATCGTATCCAGGAGATGTTTCGATTGCAATCCATTCATATGTATGGAGTGATTGGTAGTGCGGTGCTGGTGGGTATGCTCTCGGTATTCATCATCAAAAAACTTAGAATCAAAACCATTGCCGGCGAGCCCATTGATTTTCATCCAAGGCCATTCAGTAAAGGAATGATCTGGGGAGGTCTCCTGTTTGGATTTGGTTGGGCATTGACCGGAGCATGTCCCGGACCGCTGTATGCGCAGATTGGATCGGGTGGTGCTGTGACGTTAGTAACTTTATCGGCGGCCATCACAGGAACTTGGGTATATGGTAAAGTGAGAGAGCGTTTGCCTCATTGAGAATACTGGCTACATAGTAAATCATAGGAATCTATCAGTAAAAACAATGTACGTTATCAGTATTTGGAAACAAAGATTTTCTCTTGGAGCCAGTCTGTAAGGCCCAGGGCAAAAAACCACCGGTGATCTCCGACCTGCTTATTTCAGGGTTGGCCCATATAAAAGTTATTCATTAAAGCTTGATTCAAAGAGACTATTTCCTTTTTTAAGGCATTATACCTTCACCAATTTCTTCACTATTGACCCTTTCTTAGTATATATCTTCATTAGATATGTTCCTGCAGGCAATTCCCTAATATCCATCTCGGCGGTTTGATGCACGAAAATAAATGATTGTTTTTTAACCTGTGCACCCAACAAACTAAACATGCTGACATACACTTTTTCAGAAGACTCCTCATTCATTTGAATATGAATCATATCATACGCTGGATTGGGATAAATATTAACAGATAATGCAACTGATTTATCCTCTGCAGCAACACCAGAACATTTCCATTGATCAAATAATACCTCACCACCTGTATATAGATTGCAGCGATTGATTCCGCCAGAATCATAAACTGCGATGGCTTCGACTATACCATTTGCCGGATGACCAAAGCCGGTCCAACTGTTTCCATTCCATTTAGCAAGATTGGAAATACTTTGACCATTGATTTGACTGAATTGGCCTCCGACCAATAATTCATTATTAATTACCTTAAGTGCAAAGACTCCATTACCCGTATTGATGGAACTTCCAGCCGGATTGGGTCCTATGCCAATAGTAGTCCAATATGCACCATTCCATTGTGCGAGATGCCTGGTTTTAGTTCCATTTGGTACAGTGGTAGATACTGCTGACGGAAATTGACCGCCAACGATCAATTCTGTTTTGTATTGGGCAATGGCATAAATACCTTCATTTGTATTTAATGGAGTGGAAAGATTTACCGCTCCAGCCCCGCCTACTTTAGTCCAGAATCCTACCCAGATTGCAAGATTATTGAGGCCACCGGGGCTGTTGCCAAAGCGGCCGCCAGCCGTGACATTACCATTAAAATGTGTCAAAGCGTATACAGGCCCATTAAATCCATTTCCAAATGTCGCCCATCCGGGGCCTGGATTCCACCGAGCAATATTATTCGCTGTGAATGCAGCATTTCCCACTGAATTGAAAGCACCACCTACTACCAAGCCCCAGGCGCTGGAAAGCAATGCTTCTACATGATCCGTCGAACCGTTGATCCCACCTTGAGGAAGGTCGGACCAGGTAGTTCCGTTCCATGATGCAATTTTTCGAACAGGATTGCCTCCGGCCATTGTAAAATTTCCACCTGCATATAAAATACCACTGTGTACAGCGAGTGCATACACCTTACTATTCACTCCACTTCCCAAATTGCTCCATGAACTACCATTCCAAGCCGCAATATTATTTGCTGGTATAGACGGATTGCCGATAGATGTAAATTCACCTGCTACAATTAATTTACCCTGATAGACAACCATGTCTTTGATCCAGGAGGTATTCAACTGGCTCCACACATTACCAATGCAATAAGACATACAGGTATCCGTTACCGGACAAGGTTTTTGATATATCGTGATTTTACAGGAGCATTTTTGCAGCCCACAAGTAGTTTGAAAATTCATTGTATAATATCCCGTATTGGCAAGAGCCGGCAGATTGATCTGTATGTTTCCAGGCCCAGCAGAGCCTGAGCTATTCAGCCCTGGTCCCAACAAAGTCCACTGAACAGGTGGAGTATTGCATGAATCACCATCGCATACAAAATTTCCATTGATGGTTACTGGCGATCCGGGAGGGCATCCGAGGGATAACGTATCACTGCACAACAGAGGAGTGACAAAACCATTTTGAGCAGAGGATAAAGTAAAACGTCCACAAGCACATTCACAACGTATTTGAATGGGTACGCGAATCAATGTATCAAAGCACGGCTTGCCATCTGCTCCGTACTCTACTATAGCCATTTGAACAGTATAGCTGCCCGTCTGTGAATACGTATGCATCCACATGCCTTTAGCGAATGGCCCTTGTAGTACTGTACCGTCACCCCAGTTTATAAATCTGGCAGTATCACAAGATGGTAAGCTTAGATTTATTTTTGCTTTGCACGCCGAATCGATTACAGAAAGCTGTATGGCATTTATTAAATGTTGTGCAAATGATGATTTACTTATGCAGCAACTATCTTTCTCCGGAGGGCAATTGGCAAAGTTGACTTGTGCTACCTGATTTGTACTCAAAAATAATGATGTAGTGCCTGTGGCTGGTAAGGAAGGCGTCCAACCCGTTTGATTGATTTCTTTTACCTTATACAGACCTGGAGGTAGTGGTGAGAAGCTATAAGATCCATATACATCCGTGATGACAGTATCAATCGCCTGGCCCTGATGATTGCATAAGACTATTTGCCATCCCTGTAAAGTGGGTTGGCTACCATTATATGGAGTGGCGGCGCAAGCCGTATCTAAATATTTAACCCCGACGATAGACGAAGGCTCGCAACAAATTTCCTTTACCAGCCCATCACCAGATACAGCTCCGCAAAGATTAAAACCTGTATAGGTATGTCCATAGTTGGTTACACTTGCTTTTATACAATACCTGCCTTTATCAAGCGTAAGTTGCAGCGTAGTATCTTTGGGTGGCCGTAAAAAAGTATTCGAACTTAACAGAAATGCAATATTGGCACCGGTGCTGTCACATAAAAAAAAGTCTGCTTTATTATCAGCCATGGCAGACAACCGAATTGAAATTTTTGATCCATCTTTACAAATACAAAAACAACGGGTGAATTCATATATTCCCTGATCATAGTGATATGGTCCTCCAGAAAAATTAATCCATCTGGAACAAGGCATCGCAGAGTTCGGCTGATCATGCCAGAAGGAAGGAGTAGCCATGGCATAGGCAGGCTTAGGTAAAATATAATTGGGGTATGGAGACTGCACCACGGTCCAATATGCATCGGGGCTACCCGGAGAATAGAACATACCAGTGGCATGATCTACTCCGGTATTCAGTGAAATGCTATCTGCTTTGCATAGGGGGCCGCAAAGTGTGTCTGGTTGCAGTGGACAGAAAAAAGCAAAACTGGTATCACAGGATATAGTAGTATGACCTATCAGGAATTCGGCTTTAATGGCAATGGTGTCAGGATTATTTCCATTGGAAACACACCAACTCAACGGTGTAAAACTGCCTACCGGAATAAAACCAGATGTATGAGTCAAACTGAGATTGGCGGTACTGGTTTGATTTATAGCCCATCCGCCTATAGTATCGACAGTGACATTATTAAATAAAGCTGTGCTTAGGGTAATGGGTACCTGAAAAAATTTATTCTTAACCTTATTATCCACGTGTAATCTAAAACAACAGGCCGGTGGTATAGTCTTGAGAGATTCAACCCAAAAGGATATACTGTCACAATAATTTGTAGGACAAATGACATTGATCTTTGTGCACATTTGTTTTGATTGGCAAGCATCAAACACGGTAACACAAATCTGATGTATTCCGGGCTGAGTAAAACTAAATGCCCACGAGCCATTTGGGTTGGTAATTACTTGTGAAGCCTGACCTCCATCTAACACTGGTGGTGTGCTGAATAAAAAACATGAATCAAATTGAGGGGCCGTTGCAGTAACCTGGCAATTTTGATTTGACAAGGTAAACCCCTGATTGACCAAAGCACTGAATATCTTGGGATCTGTACAACATGTATCACAAGGTGGGCTTACACAATTCTCACAGACTGATACATCGTCGAGATAATAATAAGCTCCAGGATAAAATCCCCCTTGACCCATCACCGGAGTAGTCTGCAAATCATTGTAAAAATTTCCAATTATGAGATTTTTTTCACCACCAAGAGCTGTATAGTTGCCGCTAATCAGAGTCCAATTGATTTTATCCGTAATAAAATTGCCAATAGGTTGTGATACCTGAGGTGTTAAAGGCAATATAGGAGCACCAGACAATGGTCCGATTGCACTAACCGATAAATAAGCACCAATTTTATCGACCGCCCATTTGGCATAATCAGCCAAACTCACATAAAAAGAGACTTGATACGTTTTACCTGCAACTAAAGGACTCGATAGTGGTACCTGTAAGTATTCCCTATATGTATTGGTTGGTCGCAAAATAAATCCTGCATAGCCATTTCCGCTGTGAGGGATCTGATAACCAAAAGCATTTTGAGGAGTACTCACGTTACTATTGACCGGAGCACAACTATTATAATAATCAGAGCTTCCGCCTGTTGGTAAATTCCAGGAGGATGCCGTAAAGGGTGGTGAAATTCCTGGCGGACAAATAGTATAGGACTCGAAACTTGGATTTAAAACCAAATTATTTGGGCAGGTCAGATTATTTATGCAGCTTACATTTATAATAAATTTGCAGGAATCTTTGTTGCCTGACATATCCGTTACATAATAAGTGACATTTGTCACTCCCTGATTAAATATGACTCCATTGATTATTCCTGATCCACTGCCTGTAGTGGCTCCTGAATAATTATAAGTAAGGATCGCCATCGGACAATTATCTGAGTAGACCGTGGCGAGGTTTTTTATAGTCGCTTCACATCTGCCTGCTGCATTGATACTTCCTATCACAGACATATTCGGTGGGCATGTAATTTTAGGTTTTTCAATATCCAGTACAGTCAGTGTAAAACTACAATTAGCTGATTGGTTCCCGCAACTATCTCTTGCAAAACAAGTAATTGTATTAGCCCCTTTAGGGAATGGAGTACTTGCCGTAATTAATATAGAGCTGGTCGGTGTGAGCAATGAAAGGGTATAGATTAAGGATTTATTGCAATTATCGGTCCCCGTGGGCAAAGGGATATTTCCAGTATAGGTACATACCCCTTGGTTGGTATTCACCACGGAATTGGTCGGACACTGGATAATGGGAGCAATTGTATCCTTTACAGAGATTCTTTGCTGGCAAGTGGCTATATTTCCACAGAGGTCTTTTGCGGTCCAGGTCCGCAGTATGGATGCATTGCACGGGAGGATACCGGAAATAACATCATTAAAAGAAATTATTATTGAAGAAGTGGGAGTACAATTATCAGTAGCAGTGGCTATGCCTGTTGTCGAAGGACTCGTGTTTAGGTTGCATTGCAGATTTAAGGTTCCTGGGCAGGTGATCACTGGCTTTACAGCATCAGTATAAGTTACAGTTTTGCAAATTGAATCTTTACATCCTGCAGAAAAAGAGGTAAGACAAACTACATAGTTGCCACACTGGCTAAATTGGTGTGATGGATTAGTACTGGCAGAAGTATTATTTGTTCCTGTTGTAGGGTCTCCAAAATTCCAAAGATAGGTTATAGGAAGAGTGCCCGTAGATTGATTTGAAAATTGAAACAGACCACATGCATTTGTATTTTGAAAAGTAAACCCGGCAGCACATGGCAATGGATCAGTACAGACCAATACTTCCGATGAACAGGATCCCACAGTACCCAAAGCGCTATAGTTGAATGTAAATTTCAGCGAATCAGGATTATTAATTCCTTTTAAACAAAAACTTAGAGGGGACGAACTGCCCTGGGGAATAAAACCTGATGTATGAGTCAGTAAAATGTCTTTTTGCAAAGTTTGACTCACAATCCAGCCTCCATTCACGGCGACCAGAATATTAGTAAATTCTGCTGTGTTGATATCCAGTTTAATTTGCTGAATGGCGTTTCTCAGTTTATTGTTTAGCATCAATTGAAAGCAACACGACGGAGGTGCAGTGCGTAGTTGCTGCACAAATATTACCACGCTGTCACATATTCCGGTATAAACATGGTTGGATTTAGAAAATGGAAAAAGCTCAGGCGAATTCGAATTTGTTGACTCATCCGGATTTCTGAAAATACTTACCCACAATGGAAAAATTAATCCCAATAGCAGAATTAATAAATATTTCATACAATGGTAGATTTTGTAAAATGCTCGATGTGTAAGACATCAAATTCAAGCCTTTCTCAACAATTGCCTCGCATGTATCCTCGAGTATTGATGGTTCAACACCCGGGCATTTTTTGGTTTAGTGCTTTGAATATAGTAATTTTTATTGGTTTTGTCAAGCCTATCTAACCTCGACTGTGATTTTATGTTTTTAAAGTTAAATGAAAGTTTGATCCCTATTCCAATTGATTTACAAGGAGAATTACGTTATTTGCAAAGCGCATTAAAACCCCCTGCTCAGGGAATTGTAACGTCGTAGCATAGCGCCAATTTTGTATTCAAAATAAATTCAATTGACAAGTGCTGCAAAAACTCAGGACAAAAACCAAAGCTATATTTGGGGTGACTTATTGGAATTTATGATTTTGTTTATGGCGACCGCATTGATCGTTTGTTTGGTTTCCAGATCTTTGCTTTTGTTATTTTACTCTCTTTATCTTTAAAGGTCAAGATATGATTTGCCCGATCTATTAAATCATAGACCCGGTCGGATTGGCGTAGTAACATTATAGGCGTCGTGGATCATGTCATGGTCATCAGCTGCAATGATGGTAATGCGATGAACGGTATCGGATTCGATGGTACTTGGAATTTTTTGTTATTAAAGTTGAACTATTATTGCTCAATTTTTTATTAGATTATTTCACCAAATGTATAAATCCTAATTTCCTATATTTTTGCTTTATGATTCGATTGACGGATGTAGTCAAGCAATTGCTGATTATCAATGCCATTTTATTTTTAGTAAGTAAGTTGCCGATTTATGAGAGAATGCCGGATCTGGCATTGTATTATCCTGGCTCTGGATTGTTCCGACCGTACCAGATCGTGACGTATATGTTTATGCACGGCAACCTTGAGCATTTCTTTTTTAATATGTTGATGCTGGCTACGTTTGGTCCGGTATTGGAAACTTTTCTGGGCCATAAAAGATTTTTCCGCTATTAATTATTGGGAAGAAGGAATTAAGTCCGATCCTTCTTACAGTGGTAATTATTATAATGCTGCCAACTACTATTTCTATACAAAAGACAAAGTATGGAGCCTTATCTACGGCGAAATATTTATCAATATGGAAAGCCTCGGTGAAAGAGGGGCAGCAATGAAGCAGCAGTTATTACAAGGATATAAAGAAAAGCTTTTTGCCGAAGCTGACCTGATGGCGGGTGCAGATAAAACCAAAAGTGATTTCGCCAGGAAATTTCTTGAAACTATCAAT
>CALMKY010000342.1 GCA_937867195.1 uncultured Saprospiraceae bacterium
AGTACTAACGCTGTCCACTTCCAATAACTCAATGGGCAAATCAGCTTCTTTGAGATTGCCCGTATATGTTTTGACCAAACCATTGTCGAACTCAACGCACTGAAATCATTTGAGGATGCAGAATTACTACTCGGTACAGGAGTTGCTATCCAATTTAAATGGGATCATGAAGAAAAAAACGAGAAGGCCATTGATTTTATTAAACTCATCAGAAGAAGATACTTATAAATATAAATGAAAAAAATAGCTGTTTTTACATCTGGAGGAGATGCGCCCGGTATGAATGCTTGCGTACGTGCCGTCGTACGTACAGCCTTGTATTTTGACATGGAAGTGTTCGGCATTACCCGTGGATATTCCGGAATGATCCGCGGTAAGATTCATAGGATGACGTCCAGAGATGTGAGCAATATCCTTCAATTAGGTGGTACGATATTACAAAGTGCCCGCAGTGAAACCTTTCGTACACCGGAAGGCCGTAAGAAAGCATTTGAACAATTAAATAAAAGAGGTATTGAAGGATTGGTGGCCATCGGTGGTGACGGGACATTCAGTGGCGCCGAGATCTTCGGTAAAGAATACCCTATTTCCATCGTCGGTGTACCGGGTACTATTGATAATGATTTGTATGGCTCTGATTATACACTTGGATATGATACGGCTGTGAATACAGCGATGAATTGTATCGACAATATCAAAGACACCGCGAATAGTCATAACCGTCTGTTTTTCGTAGAGGTCATGGGACGTGATGCAGGATTTATAGCCTTACGCAGTGGTATCGCCTCCGGTGCGGAAGCTGTGCTGATACCGGAAGCAAAGACCAATATTGAAGAACTGATTTCAACTTTGGAAAAAAATTACAAGAGCAAAAAGACTTCCAGTATTGTGGTCGTGGCGGAAGGAGAAAAATCAGGAGGTGCATTTGAGATCGCTGATGCCGTAAAGAAAAGATTTAAACATTACGATATGCGGGTTACTGTGCTGGGTCATTTACAACGAGGAGGCAGACCGACTGCTATGGATCGCGTCTTGGGTTCCCGGCTGGGAATGGAAGCAGTCAAAGCATTGAAGATGGGTAAAAAAGGAGTGATGGTGGGACAGATACACCAAAAAATCGAGTATACTCCTTTTAAGAAAGCCTGTAAGCACAATCTCACCATCAATCCGGTCATGATGGATATGGTCAAAATTTTGAATTAATAGCTTACGGAGATATACAGTCAGTTTTTTTCGGAAATAGAAATCATTGATTTAAACAAGGAATTGCTGGATTGGTCTAGAAAGCCGGAGAATTGCGATTATTTTTTGTTTATTTTGAAACATGAAATCAGGCAGACTTTCCTTCGCAGTTCGCAATACGATTTATATTATGGCTGCAATCTGGGGAGCTTTTGTATTACAACAATTACCATTCTTCAATACGGCTGCATGGGGCATCATACCAAGGTATACAGATAATCTTAAAGGAGTACTAACCGCCCCACTCATGCATGGAGGGTGGTCGCACATCGTATCCAATAGTGCTCCTATGGTGGTTTTACTTCTCATGCTATTTTACTTTTACCGGAAAATTGCTTGGCTGAGTCTGACTTTAATTTGGGTATTGACAGGGTTGGCTGTTTGGTTATTTGCAAGAGGCACTTCAGTACACATTGGTGCAAGTGGAGTTATTTATGGTTTAGTCGCCTTTGTGTTCTGGAATGGTATTTTCCGCAGGGATCTGAAGTCCATCGTATTGTTATTGATTGTAACCATCCTCTATAGCGGTATGTTGTATGGTGTACTTCCCAATCAGCCCGGGGTATCCTGGGAATCGCATTTGTTTGGAGGATTGGTTGGTATCGTGGTAGCCTATCTTATGCGGGGATTTAACGTAAAGGAAGATGATGATCTTGAGATGCATTCACCGGCTTCTTTATCTGAGGGCGAAAAGTCAAATTATTTTGATCAGGGCACATTTGAAAAGACCTTACGGGAAAGGGAAAAACTTGGCCGCGATGGACGCTAATTCCGGTCAATACCCTTTAGGCTTTTTAATATTCAATTTTTGAAAGGCGAGTTCGATCTTCTTTACATCGTAATAATGTTCTTTCATATACATATAATCTTGCAGTAATTGATCTTTCCAGCTAACCGTCAAAGAAATATTTTTATCTAAATTCTTGTGGTGAATGGCCAGGCCCTTCTCCATCTCATCGCCTAATAAATAAGCGTGCGCGAGATTCATCTGAAGATTAAGATCACCCGGATTAAATGTGATTGCTTTTTGATAAAATGAAATCGCTTCTTTATATCTTTTATTCTCCAGCATATACCAGGCAATGCTGGATACGGATCCATTCTCCGAGCTCAGGGTGTCCAGGTTCACCAGTTTGTTTGCTTTCGGATATTCTTTACCATCCACCGTCCTGGTATAACCAACCACCGTGCCCGAAGGATCTTTGATTATATTTTTTATAGCCGAAAATTCTTCATTGTAAAAACAGGTAGGGGATGTAAAATACATTTTAGCATCTGTACCATCCGTCGTGAAAACATATTGTTTATTTTTTTTATGGATCATCGCCCATGAATTATCGTACAGATAGATGCCTTCATAACTTGAAAGGGTGGCATCCGGCACGGTGATGACTTGACCGGTCATCCGCTTTTGCGGTTCTTTATAAAAGTTTTTCCAACCATACGCTTTGGCTACTGCCATATTAATTTCACTTAATAAAGGAGCGTACTCAATATTCATAAATACGATGAGGCCATTCCCATCATCGAGACTTGCGAAGAAAAAACCACAGAATCCATCGTTGCCTGCGCTGTGTTGAAAATACGTAGCACCATTCAAATCATCAATAAATGTACCCATGGCAGTGGGACCGTTATGGTATGGAGTCAAATGCTGTGCAACCATATCGGAATTCAATACTTTAGATGAACCCTTCTTTTTGTAAGCCAGTTGCATGTCCATCACATACTGCGCGAGATCACTTGGAGTCATCCACAGACCGGCAGCAGCTTGTTCGGGATACATATGAAATCGATGCAGTAAAGGTTTACCATCCCGGTAATACGCAGTGGCACAGGTATTCCAGATGTCCTTCGACGGAGGCTGAGCATAGGTACTGTGAATCATTCCGATCGGCTTCAATACATTTTTATACATCCAGGCATCATAAGGCTCTCCTGTCACATCGGTGAGAATCATTTGTGAAATGCTGGTACCTCCACCGGAATATTGAAATTTTAAGCCGGGTTCAAATTCACTTCTAACAGGAGAAGTAACAGCGGGCATCCTTCCGTCCAATACTTCTGTCAAGGTAGGGATGGGTCCATACATATTATGTCCCGGGAAACCATGGACTGACAATCCTGCCTGGTGTGTAAGGATATGAGCTAATGTAATTTTCTTTCCATTGGATAATGAATCGTATGGAAATTTCCATGACTTGAGATAGGTATTGATATCTTCATCCAGGGATAATTTACCTTCTTGAACTAATTTTAAAATACCAACGGCATTTAATGTTTTGGAGATAGATCCCGGCTCAAATAAGGTAGAGGTGGTAACCGGAATTTTTCTTTCTTCATCAGCCCATCCATAGCCTTTTGCCCATTCGAGTTTGTAATCATGTATGACAGCCATACTAAGTCCTTTGACATTGTATTTTTTCATCCGCTCGAGAAGGGTATGAGGTTTTTCATCATTCAGGATTGTGCGGCCGATGATATTATTTTCTACTTCATGGATTTTGGACAGGGTTGAATTTGAATAGGCTTTTTGGGCTCCCATACGATGGAGAATACAAAAGTTTAAAAGAAAAAACAAAAGATACTGTGAACATTTTATTTGCGCAGCCACCTTGTTAACGAATAACATCATTGGATACTATTTAATTTGAATAATAATTTTATTTTCGATCAAATTGATTCTATATTTTTCATTTAAAGTGGATATGGTCTCCTTCATTCTTCATGACCATTATTTCCACTCCTTTCTATTTGCAAGAGCTATCGTGCAGGGTATCTACCATCTAATCTGAAGGCCGGCACCTTTCTCAAATGTCAATAATTTTTTTTGAATCTCATTCTTTTAAGATACCCTGCACTTCCAATACTTTTCTAACACTTCCATATTTCTCCAACATCTTTTCTGCTTCTTCATAGCTAAGTACCGTTTTCTCCATCACCATTTTTACTCCCCTGTCTTTGAGTTTGATATTGGTCATTTTCATATCGACCATACGGTTGTCTTTGACCCTGCCCATTTTAATCATGACAGCGGTACTGATCATATTGAGGATGAGCTTTTGCGCCGTACCGGATTTCATACGAGTGGAACCGGTTACAAATTCGGGCCCGACGACTGCTACGATTGGGAAGTCCGATTCCAACGTAACGGGCGCACCGGGATTGCACGTAATACATCCGGTGATAATTCCTTTGCCCCTGCATGCTCTCAATCCATGTATTACATACGGAGTGGTACCCGAGGCAGCAATCCCGATGACTATATCCAGATCTGTGATATTAAATGACTCTAAATCTTTCCAAGCCTGGGTCTGACTATCTTCAGCATGTTCTACCGCGCGGCGAATAGCTCCGTCACCACCGGCAATGATACCGATCACCAGATCAAACGGTACTCCGTAGGTTGGTGGGCACTCAGATGCATCGAGTACTCCGAGCCGGCCACTGGTGCCTGCACCGATATAAAATAACCTGCCTCCTGATTTCATTTTATCTGTAATCAAATCGACTAATGGCCTGATCTGAGGGATCGCCTCCTCCACAGCCAATGCTACTTTCTTGTCTTCCTGGTTGATTGACTTAAGTAGTTCGTCTGTATTCATAGTCTCCAGATGACGGTAGAGGGACGATTGCTCGGTGATTTTTTCCATTGGTCAAAGATCGGTATTTTACAGGCTCATTGATACAATCTTTATGTCACCAAGTCTGTTACTCGGAATCGTATTGTGTTATTTTATTATTTTATTAGTGGTTGCCTGGTATACATCGCGCAATTCCGATAATGAATCATTTTTTATAGGGAATCGCAATTCCAATTGGATGCTGGTGGCGTTTGGCATGATCGGCACGTCCCTCTCCGGAGTGACCTTTGTTTCGGTGCCGGGAACTGTTGGATCAGGAGGTTTTGCGTATTTCCAGGTGGTCATTGGTTATATTTTTGGATACCTCGCCATTGCGTATATATTGCTGCCGTTGTATTACCGCATGCATCTTACCTCGATCTATCATTATTTGAGTGAGAGATTGGGAGTCAGATCGTATAAAACCGGCGCGTTGTTTTTTATCATATCGAGAATGCTGGGAGCTACCGCGAGATTGTTTTTAGTGATCAATGTATTGCAAATTTTTATTCTCAAAGATCTTGGAGTCCCTTTTGTGCTGACGACGTTCATTGTCTTGCTGATGATTTTATTGTATACGTATGAAGGTGGTGTAAAGACCATCGTATTTACAGACACATTGCAGACGACCTTTATGATATTAGGTTTGATCGTGAGCATTGTGTATGTAATCCATCAATTGCATCTTGATATGGGTAGTGCCTGGACGCAGATGGTATCCAAAAACTATCATCGTGTATTCGTAACGGATGTCAACGCTTCAAATTATTGGCTAAAACATGTATTGGGAGGCATGTTTATTGCTCTTACCATGACCGGGATGGATCAGGAGATGATGCAGAAAAACATTAGTGTAAAAACGTTGGGCAATTCGCAAAAAAATATTTTGACCTTTACCACCACGCTGGTGATCGTAAATTTTTTATTCCTGTTCATGGGAGGATTATTGGCATTGCTTGGTCTAAATCAACATATCAATGTCCCTGCAGATGATTTGTTTCCTACGGTTGCCTTGCATTATATGCCGGCCGGGGCTTCTATTATTTTTATTATTGGATTGATATCAGCTTTGTTTCCAAGTGCCGATGGAGCATTGACAGCTTTGACCTCGTCTTTTTGTCTCGATATCAGGGGTATTAACAGGACCGATTGGAGTGATGCGCAAAAGAAAAAATACAGACTCAGCGTGCATCTCACCTTTGCTGTATTATTTTTTATGATGGTAATGATTTTTAAATGGATTGATAATAAATCGATCATTGATGTAATCCTTAAAGTGGCAGGATTTACCTACGGACCTTTGTTGGGCATGTTTTCTTTTGGTATCCTGACAAACAGAAAAGTCAATGACAATCTGGTCATCTGGATTTGTATCGCCGCACCCTTATTGATACTGGGAATCGATATGGTGAATAATTATGGCTGGTATCAAAATCAATTAAAAATCAGTGATTCATTCATAGCTCCTGTTAGACAGCTAAGCGAATCCATCTTTGGGAATTTCAAAATTGGTTATGAATTGCTGATCTACAACGGTCTGCTGACTTTTATAGGATTGTGGACGATATCCAAAAGAACTTAACTTGGTTTCGATCCATTAAAACTCACAGAGGTGGCCATTTTTATTCAGCCATTGATCATGGAGTTTATAATCGGGCATGGCAGTGGCTA
The DNA here is from genome assembly GCA_937867195.1 of uncultured Saprospiraceae bacterium. Taxonomy (GTDB): domain Bacteria; phylum Bacteroidota; class Bacteroidia; order Chitinophagales; family Saprospiraceae; genus JADJLQ01. The sequence continues at coordinate 6,537 of CALMKY010000342.1, forward strand.
CCAAATTCCAGAACCGAGCACTGTGATTCAGTTCCACCAGATGCGCTAATTCATGAATGATGACATAGTCAATGACTTTGTTCGGAGCGAATAATAATCTGGCAGAAAGATTGATATTGCCTTTTGCACTACAGGATCCCCAATTGGTCTGGGTAAGTTTAATTTTTATATCAATTATTTTTTTACGAAAATGAAGATTATTTAGTTCAATGATACGTTGCGTTATCTCAGGATAAAAATCGTTTGCAACGATTTTGCTGATTAACTGTTTGAGCATATCGCCTTCTTGTTTTTTAGTAAGAAGGGTAGAAAGATGTGCTTCGATTAACCGGTTTTTGAGCACTGCCCGATTTGTTTTAAGGTCATGATATTGAATATGCAGTATATATTGTCTTGACCCTACCCGGATCGTTTGGCCATCTCGATATTCTTTTGTAAAATAATTATGAAGGAGAGATGGCTTTGAGACCAATTGTTTTACAGCCCAGTCTTTTCCTTTGAGAATGGATTTTTCTTTTTCGCTGACAGACATAAAGTGAGGCAGACGAATGGTCACCGCCTTTGACCCAAAAGAAATCCGGACGCTTCGCCTGGGTTCATGGATGATCCAGAAAGGAACTTGTCGTCCATCGTAGACTATGAAACTCTCTTCCTTTTTTGTATTCAACGATCTGTCTTTATCCTTTTTTCTTTGCAAAAGTAAGTATCTTATTGAAAAGTGGAATCAAAAAAATAATGCTAAAAATTGCTCTTGCTGCAGGCATAATGTCTAAATTATCTTTCTGCTGAAAAAAACGCCATTCTTTATATATCCACCATAT
>CALMKY010000343.1 GCA_937867195.1 uncultured Saprospiraceae bacterium
ATTATGATTACCTACTTACTCCAATGCAGCCTTTGCTGGTTCTTTTTCTTTATCGTCTACATCACCACCCTGAATAAGGAAACTTTCTTCGCCCAGAATAGGTGGTATTTATTGACTTCATTGCTGTTTGGCTTGATATTTCCACTGGGAAGGGCCATGTGGGAAGAATGGAGTAATGATGCACTTCCTTATACAATTCCTTTCCAAGGAGGTGCTCAAATATTCGAAATTCAATCCAATGCCGATCCTTCCTGGTCCTGGCAACAACTGGTCCTGATGGTTTTTTGGGTGGGAGCTGCCATTAGCTTGTCGAAGCTGCTAAAAGATTTGATTTCTCTATGGACGCAAATATCCAAATACCCTAAACTGAAATCAGATCGGGTGACGAAAGTATCCACGGATTACCCACACATGCCTTTTTCTTTTTTTAATTATGTCTTTGTAAGTGATAAAGTATTTTTCAAAGAAGAAGAATGGAATCGCATGCTCACGCATGAAATCTCACATGTGCAGGGATGGCATAGCCTCGATATCTTATTTATAGAGATTTTATCCGCATTCTTTTGGTGGAATCCATTAATCTTTTGGTACAGAAAATCTTTACAAGCCACCCATGAATTTATAGCCGACGCCCAGGTATTGAAGTCGACCGATACTGAAGCTTATGGTTCATTATTGCTGTCAAGCAGTCAATCCGCTTTACAATTGGCACTAGCCAATCATTTTATTAATTCACAATTAAAAAACCGAATCCAAATGATGATGAAAATTAAATCCAATCCGTTCCGAATATGGAAATATGCTTTGGTATTTCCTTTACTCGGTATCCTCTTGGTATTATTTGCTTATAGAGTGCCTGAGAGTCCATCCGCAACCTCAATGCATCCGGCAGATCAAATCTCTTATCCCGATTCCATTCCTTCTAAAATCGTGTATTATGTGGACGGAAAAAAAGTTACGGAGAAAGATATTCAATCCATAGATCCATCCCAAATCGATCAAATGAATGTATTGAAAGGCGAATCAGCAGAAGCCAAATACGGCCAGGATGGAAAGTATGGTGCCATGGAGATTATTTTAAAAGTCAAAACAGCAACTCAACAAGAAAAAACAGCATACGATTTTGTAGACTCAAAAGCAGAATTCCCGGGCGGCGATAAAGCTTTATCCGAATATTTAGGAAAGAATTTACTGTATCCGGCTACTGCAAAAGAATCTAAACTAGAAGGACTAGTAGTTGTAAAAATACTTATCAATTCAGATGGAACCGTTTCCCATCCGAAAATAATCAAATCTTTAGGTAAAGGATGTGATGATGAAGCCTTGAGAGTTGTATCGGCTATGCCGAGATGGAACCCCGGGTTGAAAAATGGCAAAGCCGTTGAACAGTCATTTGTGATTCCAATTAAATTTAAAATATCAAATGATCAGGCGAATCAACTGGATAAAATAAATGATCCATCGAAGGAATTTAGATTGCAACCGGAACCATCCTATAAAAAAGTCTATGATTTTGTTGAATTAAAACCAGAATACCCGGGTGGTGATAAAGAACTTATGCAATTCATAGCACAAAATATTAAATATCCGGAGTCAGCTAAATCAAAAGGAATCGAAGGAACCGTAATCACCCGATTTGTCATCTCAAAAACTGGCACTGTAGAAGATGCCAGGATAGTAAAGTCTTTTGATCGGGATTGTGAATTAGAAGCACTGCGCGTGGTCAATAAATTACCTAATTGGATTCCGGGAAAAAATGATGGGGTTCCTGTGGATGTATTGTTTACCTTACCAATTAAGTTTAAACTCATGGAACCTCAAAAATCATATGCAATCATTCAAGACAAACCAATATCTACATCGCAAAATGAAGACATAAATTTGTCTGAATTTAAGACTAGAGAGGACGGCAAAGGATCTTTATCATCCTTAAAGGTTATGCCAAACCCAGCTTCCAGACAGATTACAGTTCTCTACCATAACTCTAAGAATATCCAAATAGATATATTGGACATGCAGGGTAGAGTAGTACATCAAAGTGCCAAAGGAACTTTCAATGGTACTCAGGTAATCGATTTGTCAAAGCTTCAGTCTGGGACTTATATCGTGAGAGTCAATGAGGGAGGCAAGATATCGGATCAGAAGATAATAGTGCAATAACAAATCATAGAAGTCAAGTTTACCTGATACTATCAAGACACTTGACTTCTAAATTTAAGCAACATGTTCAGTTGTCTGTTTTTTTTAAAAGAATATCCACGCTCCTTGATCATCCTGCCTTCAGATAACGTAATCCAGGACTGTTCCAAATAAGGCATATGATCGAAATAGATTTTATGAATTAAACCATATATCTGGAATTTTGAATTTAAAAATATGGATTAAATGAATGGAATCGAACCCATCTGTCTTATTTTAGCATTCTTTCGAAATCCTCTTAAAATATCCATCGATTGCACTATCTTTCCGATTCAGAATATTAAAAATCATGAATAGAAAAATCGTTTTATTTATACTCTTATCTGTTGTAATTAAATTAAACGCTCAATCACCGGGCATATCGGCTGCAGCTAAGGCATTTGTCTCTTCGGTGACTCCTGCTCAGAAAGATGAAATGATGAAATCTTTTGCAGATTCTGCAAGGACTAAATGGGATTTTGTCCCCCGGGAGGATCGCACCGGCACCCGCATAGGTTATCTCACTCCCGAACAATTGAGTAAATTTTTTGCAATGGTTTCTGCAACAGCCGGTGATCAAATGGTGGAGCGAATTAAAAATATCCGGTTACATGAGGCAATTCTTCGGGCCATCGAGAAGAGACCCGTCGATGATAAATATCGTGATACGACCAAGTATTTTATTCAATTATTTGACTTTGGTCAAAAGACCTGGGGATGGAAATTTGAAGGACATCATATTTGTATCAATTATGTAATCAAAGATGATAAAGTGTATTCATCGACGCCTAATATTCATTGTTCTAATCCGGCGGTCGTACTGGAAGGTCCAAAACAAGGATACACCTTACTGAAACCTGAAAGAGATATGGCCAAAGCGTTTTTGGATGCGCTTTCGACAGATCAAAAGGCAAAGGCCATCGTGTCTGCTGAAACTCCAAAAGATATCATCAATTACAAACCCCGCAAAGCTTTGCTCGATACTTTCGCGGGACTACAATGGAAGGAACTGGGAAGTGCTCAGCAAATGAAATTAAAAGAAATCATTCTATACTATGTAAACCGATCTTCTAAATTATTTGCTAAAGATATCGAAACTAAAATGGCAAAATTGGGTTGGGATAAATTTTCATTTGTCTGGATGGGTAGCCAGGAAGTCACTCCCGGCCACCAACACTATTATCGTATTCAAAGCCCTGACTTTATCATCGAATATGATAATTATCAAAACAATGGAAATCATGTGCACAGCATACTTCGGGATGTAAAAAATGATTTTGGTGATGCCCTGGCTGAGCATTACGAAAAAGAACATAAATAATATTGTGCAGGGCAATGCGTCTTGCAAATAAAACCATATGGGTCACCGGTGGATCGGGAGATATAGGCCTTGCCTGTAGTCAATTACTGATTCAGGAAGGTGCCTTCCTGGTCAATTTTGATCTGAAAGATCCTGATGTGAACCCTGAGCAGGTAAGATTTTATCTATGCGATTGTACAGATCCACAGGATGTCAAGAAGAATTTTCAGAAGGTAATGGATGAAGTGAAGACCTTAGATGGCTTGTTGCATATTGCTGGTGGTTCAGGGAGGAAGTTTGGTGATGGACCGTTGCATGATTTGACATTGACAGGATGGAATAAAACCATTGAGATGAATCTGACCTCTGCGATGCTTTCAAATCAATTGATCATTCAACATTGGATAGAGTCAAATTTAGGTGGTTCGATTGTAAATGTTTCTTCCGTATTAGCCGATCATCCGGCACCTAAATATTTTTATACGCATGCTTATGCGGCTGCCAAAGCAGGACTGAATGGATTTACTAAATCTATTGCAGCTTATTATGCGGATAGAAAAATCAGGGCTAATGTCATTTCACCCGGTTTGATAGCAACGAATATGTCTGCACGTGCTCAGCAAAATGAAGACATACAACACTATTTACAAACGAAGCAGCCTTTGCAACAAGGGATGGGATTGCCAAAAGACATAGCCGGTATAGCAACCCTGTTATTATCTGATGAATCTTCATTTATTACCGGACAAATTATCGATGTAGATGGCGGGTGGGGTTTGAGTGAAGGGCAGTACTGATGTAGTCTTTCTGTTTGTTACCCCTGACCCCTCACAGGGTACCAAGTACTTGAAGATCTTTTAAAACAAACAGGATATTTAATTTTTATCACGATTTCTCAATTTAATTTGAGTGGAAATATCGTCAAGATTATTGAGCGGACCTTAAAACTGAGTTCCACTTTAAGATCTGGGGATTTAATCATCAATCGCTAATAATTGAGAAACAGGATTATTTCATCATATAATTAAATCTTTTTTTGTTTTGAGATAAGACAGTATTAATAGAAGGCTAACTGTAGATTGCTATTTTGCTTTTAAATAATATTTCATTTCACTAAATTCCTTACTTTCATCAAATGAATTTTAGTACACAGTACCTGAATAAATGTGCTGATATCATATCTGTCATACGATCTCAACAAGATAAAATAGATCTAGCGGCTCAATGGTTTTGTGATTCGATTGCAAAGGGAAGAGTAGTTCACTTATTTGGTTCCGGCCACAGCCGCATCATGGTGGAAGAAATGTGGCCTCGATACGGATCATATCCTGGATTCAATCCGATTGTCGAATTATCCATGACATTTCATAATTTGGTTACAGGCGCAAATGGCCAACGGCAAGCCATGTTTATAGAAAATATGGAGGGACTGGCTGCTCAGATCCTGCGCAATTTTTTAATTAATAAAAGCGATACGGCTCTGATCATTTCTTCTTCGGGTACCAATATTGTGCCGGTCGAGATGGCTGAAATTTTTCAGTCAAATAATATAAAAGTAGTTTCCATTATTACCAGACTTCATTCTGATCAAAGCATCAGCAAAAGAAGGGATGGTAAAAAGCTTACGGATTTTTCTGATTTGATCCTGGATAGCGGTGCACCAGCCGGGGATGCGATGATCGAAATTCCGGGTATGGAAATGCCGGTGAGTCCGGGCAGTACGGTTGGATCGGTGATGCTCGTAAATTGCATCAAAGCTGAATTAGCAAATCTTCTCACCCAGCGAGGAATGCCAC
>CALMKY010000344.1 GCA_937867195.1 uncultured Saprospiraceae bacterium
ATGTTATCGGAAATGACGCGACTAGAATTAAAATCAGGCAGGATGTGGAGGCAGCCTGGTATGAATTGAGAGATTGGTGCAATACACAGGATAAAATCATCGCATCTGAATTGTATCATCGATGTAAATCAAAAGCCATTGAATATGGATGGACTTTTTCAGGTGATATTGCAGGTCATATCGTTGGAAAATATCCACATGAACAACCCGAGGATCCTGCTAGCCCGGAACTGGACATTCACCCTTCCAATCATGCTGATATCTTTCAGTTGGATAAATCCGGTAATCCGAGACATTGGATCCTTGAATTACAATTTGTAGATCAGCATCGGAAGATTGGTGCCTATTTTGAACAATTGATTTAAGATTCCATTCATACAAATCGAAAACGTGATGAGGATGCCCTATTAATTCATCCTACGAATGGATTTCCTGGGATTAAATTCTTTGTTCGTCAATAGGAAATAATCGATTCTTGTAAATTTGGTTGTCTTGGAAATGTAAGAAGAAAGTTGATGGTGCACGACAAATTTCACTAAAAAAAGTACAGCTTTTTAGAAGTTGTACTTCGACAACGCGAATTATAACTAAAAAATCGCAGTTCAACTGCTCACAAGCGGTTTTCTAAATAGGTTACTTGTGTGCAATTTATTGCACGCCTGAAAGATGATCGGATCGCTAGTATTGGATTCAAAATTGTAATATTGTATTCATATGAATCTTACAGATTGGATCGGTTCGATTGGGGTCTTTATATTATTGCTTGCTTATTTTATGCAATTGCGCAAAATACTGGATCGGGACAATATACTTTATCTGAGTATGAACATTGCCGGGGCCCTGATGGCTTGTCTTGCATCGTATTTACTGAAATACTGGCCATTTATTGTATTGGAAGCATCCTGGTGTGGGGTCTCCTGTTTGAGTTTGATCAACTTGAAGAAAAGGAAAAAATTGGATATTATCAACTAATCTGAAGGTATGGTACAAACATTGCAAGCAATTTTTGAAAGAGATATAAAAAAATTGCATTCCGAAATTTCCCTTTATAATCATGAAGCCAACCTCTGGAAGACGGCTCCTGGCATCCTGAATTCCGGAGGAAATCTTGCCCTGCACCTGGTAGGAAATCTCAATACTTACATCGGCAGGGAACTTGGTGGTATTGACTATGTGCGCGATCGGGAGGCAGAATTTTCATCAAGTCAAATTCCTAAAGAAATGGTATTAGAAAGTATTGATCAGACGTTGCAGCGGGTACAAGCTGCGCTGGAAAATCTGCAGGATGAACAGCTTGACCATGATTTTCCAATCATAATCTGGGACCATCCATCGACCCTGGGCTATACTCTCATTCACTTAGCGGCTCATTTGTCATATCATCTCGGACAAATAAATTATCATCGAAGATTGCTGGATCGGTAATATAAGCTGATCTTTATATAACCGATGCAGGAGACGGAACATAAACATCAGGTGGCCATCAAAACCACTTATTTTAGTATCATAGGAAATGCATTATTAGCAGTACTTAAATGGGTCACGGGATACTTTGGGCATTCGTACGCGATGATTGCAGATGCCATAGAATCTACCTCCGATATTTTTTCATCGATCTTAGTATTGCTTGGACTAAAATATACCAATCGACCTCCTGATAAAAATCATCCCTATGGACATGGCAGATTGGAGCCCTTGATTACCTTTATGGTCGTTGCTTTTTTAGTTACCTCGGCTACCGTCATTGGTTATGAAAGCATTCAGAACATACGGCATCCGCACGAAGGTCCTCATGTTTTTACTTTATTCGTCCTGGCGCCGATTATTATCTGGAAGGAAATTTCGTATCAATTGGTTATGCACAGGGCCAGACTCACCAACAGTTCTTCATTACGGGCAGATGCATGGCATCATCGCAGCGATGCCGTTACTTCCGTAGCTGCTTTTATTGGTATATCGATTGCATTGTATTTTGGAAAAGGGTTCGAGTCAGCAGATGATTGGGCGGCGTTGTTTGCAGCCGCTTTTATATTATATAATAGTTATTTAATATTCAGGCCCGCCCTGGGTGAAATCATGGATGAACACCTGTATGATGGACTTGAGCAGGATATTAGAATGGTCGCCCGGACCGTGGCAGGTGTCCTGGATACCGAAAAATGCCTGATCCGAAAAGTGGGCATGCATTACCAGGTTGATTTACATGTTGAAGTCAAGAGTACCTTGTCCGTAAAAGAGGGTCATCAGATCGCTCATAGACTACAGGATACATTGAAAGAAAAATTGCCGCAGCTTGGGTATGTGCTGATACATGTAGAACCACATGAAAAGGTTTAACACGATGCAGCATTCGTAATTATACTACAAGTTTCTCTTTATATAATTGGATGTATTCTTCTTTTTTCTTTAATCGGTATTGCATAATCCATCGCGGATGAGGTAAGGGGATGATTTCTTCAAAAAATCGATGTTCTGTATTCAATTTAAAAAAGTATTGATAATTTTTTCCTTCACCCAGGCAATATGCCAACCGATCATCGGATTTGACAAGAGATTTTTGTGCTTTTATATTTTCAATAATAAATGGTGTGACGCTGGATTGCACGTTGGGATCATCGTAATAATTAAAATTTAACTTGCCTTTGAGTAATCCAAGCGGTAAAAGAGAAGTGATATAAAATTGATGATAGAAATTCTCTACGCCGCCCAGCGCGTCGATCATCGCATAGATAAAATCAGAAGACAATTCTTTCTTGGTGGGCAGATCATTGTCAATCCCACACCGTTGTTTCAGTTTGATGGGATCGGTAAACGGGACACCGGTCACGCCAGCGCCAAATCTACCGGGATTGATGCCAAAAATGATTCGTCGTGGATAAGTATCTTGATAATATTTTTTGTAAAATGAAGTCATGATGTTTTGTGTCATTACTTCGTAATATGGATACATCCATTGAATCCCTTTTGGTAATTTAAATTTATCTAAATATCGATTTAAATTCAGATGATATTCTATTATCTTTTTTGAATGCATGTATTTTGTCTTTATCCTGAAATTAAAAAAAATAATTTATTCGTTTTAAGCTTTAATTCAATGCATTTTGCTTGTAAATATAATAGGAGCAGGAATGTTAAAGAAGGCGAATTGAAGAAGGATTCGACAAGATCATTAAAATGATTTAAAACTCATATGGGCTTGCTCAGTTCTTTTGGCTTTTATCATGTTTTTAACGTATAAATTACACGATTGCACGAGACCACCTCGGACACCTCCTATGACATGATGAATATGTCCGATTGAAAAAGGGGTCATCCAAAACTTTTTGAATGTATTTACTCTTATCTTTATCCTGAAATCAGAAAATTAACTTGAAGTTGAACTCATGCTTTATCCTGTTCCTGTTTCTTTCATGTATGATCTTTCTAAGGTATCTCATCGTAGCTGCTTTCTTTTCTTATTTTGCCAGGCATTCAGCATTCTTGCTCAAACGTAAAATTATCAATCGAGAGGTAAAAAAAGTCCAAGTGATTCGGGAGATCGTGTATTCTTGGATCTCATCCTTTATTTTTGGAGCATTTGCAACCTGGATACTTTATTCTTTTAAACGGGGTCAAACACATCTCTATCTTCATATTCATTGGTACGACTTTTTTTGGATCCCATGTAGTTTGTTCTTGATTTTATTTATGCACGAGACCTATTATTATTGGATCCATCGATGGATGCATAAACCTGGCGTATACAAGTGGATTCACCGCACCCATCATGAAAGCCTGGTGACGACGGCCTGGACATCGTTTTCTTTTCATCCGCTGGAAAGTTTGTTGCAGGCTTTGCCGTTGTTCCTGATTATTTATTTTTTGCCTTTGCAAATCGTGACGGTCATTTTGGCTTTAATCATTATGGCGCTGACCAGCGTGGTGAATCATTTGAACAGCGAACTTTATCCTGAAAGCACCTATCGGAGCAGGTTGGGCAGCTGGTGGATAGGAGCCACTCATCATTCATTGCATCATTCCAGGTTTAATTATAATTATGGTTTGTATTTCACTTTTTGGGATCGATGGATGAAAACCGAGGCAGGCGATTTTGCCTCTGTCTTTACAGAAGTAACCCATACAAAATAGGATATGGACTTATTAAAACGGATTGGATGGACTTTATTGGAGATTCTTCTTTTCAGCATGGCTTTTGTTGTATTGATCTTGCTGCAGGGGTACTTGCTGAAATGGATTACCGGCAATGCAGGAATATGGGATGTGAGTGATTTATCTGAAAATACCAACCCTTTTACAGTATTGTATTCATTTCTTCCTGTATTACTGTCCGGTATCATGGCGTCTTATTTAGTATATACCTTGATCATGAAACATCCATTTGCGGATCTTGGCTACCATGCATCCGGTAAATTATCTTCTTTTGGCAAAGGGGTTCTCTTCAGTTTCGCGCTGATTGCACCCGCGACCGTGATTCTATTACTTTTTGGTCAATTGAAATGGTTGCCGGTTACTTTTAATTTTTTATACATTATTGGATTTTTTATTTTCTTCTTCATTCAGTCAACAGCAGAAGAAGTCATGACCCGGTCATTTTTGATCTCCTCTGTGGAAAACAGAATGGGTACGGGCACAGCAGTGTTCCTGTCAGGTTCCTTATTTGCTTTGATGCACATTGCCAATGATCATTTCAGTTTTATGGGCTTTCTTAATATTCTGCTTGGGGGTACTTTGATGGCATTGATGTTTGTACGATATCGAAGTATTTGGTTGACGGCAGGCTTTCATACCGGTTGGAATTTTATACAGGGAACTTTATTCGATTATAATGTAAGCGGAGTCGACGTGTACAGCGTCATGCAATGGGAGCCTGTGGGCTATGATAGACTTACCGGTTATAAATTTGGATACGAAGGTTCCATCTTCAGTGTTTTGTTTTTATCCATTGCATTGATTTGGTGGATAAAAAGATATGGCTGGCCTTCCTTTGAAATACCGCCAAAGCCTGCAACACCGTTTCCTCAGGAAGGCATTGCAAGCTTTTATTCAGTAGATCCTGATTCCTCTGAAGAAAAAAGTCAGTAAGAGAACACTTCAATTTAATTGTACAGGCCCTTTCCCGCAAATATCTTGTATAATTATGCCGTCCTCCGTCAAGGGTTGGATTTCATCGATTAAAAATCCTTGTAACTGATCTTTAATCTCATCTGGATATAAAATATGGATATTCGGGCCAGCATCCAGTGTGAAATACACAGGCAGGTGAGATTCCTTCCGGAAAGCCCTTATTTTTTTTATAGCAGCTAGTGTATTGGGGAGAATCAATGTATAACTTGGTGACGAACACATCATCAAAGCGTGCAATGTCATAGATTCCAACTCTGCCAATTCGCCAAATCGATTGATGTCTCCGGAGCGCAATACGGTCATCAGTTCTTCTGCATGTTTTTTAGCTTGTGCAAACCGGGATTCTGCAAAAGGGTGATCATTCATCAACGAATGGCCTGCAGTGCTGCTGACTTCTTTGGGATCACCTGAAATGATGGCAATATCATCATGTAAGGTTGCAAACACAGGATGAAAACGTTCTATCGCTATTGAATAAGCATCGGTACTATTCTGAATATGGTCAGCTCGTCCCCATTCGGCAAAACAGGGAAATACGGATCTGCAGGCACTACCGGATCCAAGCCTGGCAATAAAAGATGCTTTGAGAAAAAAATCTTTATCACTGAATCTTGGATCCAATGATTGATCCAAAGACACCATACACAAAGCCAATGCACTCATGGCGGATGCTGACGAGGCAATACCCGCACTGTGTGGAAACGAATTCTTTGATCTTATTTCTATATTGATTTGGTCAATAAATGGAAAATATTCTCTCCATGATTTGAACACGGAAAGAATTCTTTTTTCAAAATCGGGATGCCTTTGATTATCCAGATAAAAAGTAATCTGATCGGCGGACGGATCAGTAATTTGTTTATAAAACAGATGGGTCTCCGTAAAGGAATGTTCTAAGGTCATGCTGATCGAGGGATTGGCAGGAAATTGATTGCCATACTTACCCCAATATTTTATGATGGCGATATTGGAAGGAGACCTCCATGCGATGTGTCCCGGTTTTACTCGTACCACAGGGTGACTTGAAGGAACCAAAAATTCATTCATGGCTTAAATATAAAGGACCTGTATTGAATCACAAAGTTTAAGATTACAATCACTATGGAATTAAAATTGTTATGAGCTGTTTTGTTCTTTAAGCATAAAATTTTATTTTGCAAAGTTTTAAAATGTATTTTTAAAGAATGAAGAATGAATCAGGTAAAGTGGCTGTGGTAACCGGTGCGGGCTCAGGCCTGGGATTTGGAATTGCAGAAAAATTTGTATCCAATGGTTATCAAACGATTTTAGTTGGAAGAGATATTGATAAATTGAATAATGCAAAAAATCTGCTCGGAGATCTTGCCTTTGTAAAGTCCTGCGACCTCAATGATCTTACTTCTATACCACCATTCGTAGAAGGCTTGATTCATGAATTCGGTAAAATAGACATTTTGGTGAATAATGCAGGCATCAATATGAAAAAGGACTTTATAGAGGTGACCGACGAAGATTTTTTGAAAGTGTTAACCACCAATCTTGTCTCCGTATTTAGTATAACAAGGGAAGTAGTTAAAGATATGCTGAAAAGAGAATCGGGCTCGATCATCAATATCAGTAGCATGGCAGCCCAATATGGATTGCCTAGGGTTATTGCGTATTCATCCTCTAAAACAGCCATTGAAGGATTCACGCGTGCTCTGGCATCGGAATTATCCGGCCGTGGTATTCGTGTGAATTGCATTGCTCCGGGATTTATCGAAACGCCTATGACAGCAAAAGCACTGAATGACGATCCGGTTAGAAAGGGCAAAGCTCTGGGTCGCACTCCTATGGGTAAAATGGGTAAACCCAGTGATATCGGAGAAGCGGCTGCCTATCTGGCAAGTGATGCAGCAGGATTTGTAACGGGAGTGGTGCTTTGCGTGGATGGTGGCAATTCGATTGGCTTTTAAGAATATAGGTTTAAGTGGGGATTGGGAGAGTGCGGAAGTGTTAGGAGAGTGCTGGATTTTATTCATTTATTCATGGATCGTAGTGCGCCTTTCAATCTTCAAATTTGATTTTTTATAAATAGCATTATGTATAAATTTTTTCTTTTTATTGCAAGTGTAAGTCTTCTCTTTAATCATTGTAAAAAAGATTCCCGCCAACAATCAGGTGAGCCTTTTTCTACCTGGAGAATTAAAGGCGGTGATTATGGATCCCGGAATTATTCGTCCTTATCTCAGATTAATATCGAGAATATAACATCATTAAAACCTGCCTGGTCCTATGCATGTGGTGGTGCTGATGCACTAAATCGAAGTCAGATCCAATGCAGTCCGATCATCATCGATTCCATCTTGTATGCAACTACACCTACGTTAGATCTGATCGCTTTGAACGCGGGGACGGGGCGTGAAATATGGCGTAGCAGCCCACCGGGTAAAAACATAAATGGACTTGGTGCCAACCGGGGTGTCATGTATTGGTCTGATAGCAATCAAAAGAGAGTGTATTATTCATTCAGGGACAGGTTGTATGCATTTGATGCCATGACCGGTGCTCCTGTCCTGGATTTTGGAGATAAAGGCAGTATCAATATGCACGATGGTCTACCCCACGAATCAGATAGTTTTTTTATAACTGCCAATACTCCCGGTATCATTTATAAAAATTTAATTATCATGGGTTCCCGCGTAAATGAAGGACCAGATGCTGCTAAAGGATATATCAGAGCGTATGACGTGTTGACAGGTAAAGTAGCATGGGTATTCCATACGATCCCATTACCCGGAGAACCGGGATATGAAACATGGCCTGCAGATGCGTACAAAACCATTGGCGGTGCAAATAATTGGTCAGGTATGTCATTGGATACCGCCCGTGGTACATTGTTTATTCCGACAGGATCTGCATCGTTTGATTTCTATGGTGGCAATCGCAAGGGACAAAATCTATATGCCAATTGTGTTTTGGCACTGGATGTGATGACCGGTAAATTAAAATGGTACTTTCAGACAACCCATCACGATATATTGGATCGGGATTTGCCCGCGCCTCCCGTATTAATACAGGTGAAAAAAGATGGTAAGACGATCGATGCAGTGGCACAAGCTACCAAACAAGGTGTAGTATTTGTATTGGATCGCGACAGCGGAAAACCCATCTTCCCGGTGGAAGAAGTGCCCGTGCCTAAGTCAGATCTGGCAGGCGAAGAATCATGGCCCACACAACCTATGCCTACGATTCCAAAACCCTACGCACGACAAAGCTTTGACGAATCGATGCTCAATGATCTGGACAGTAATAATTATAAAATCATTAAGTCCATTTTCAATGCTACCAGGAGCCAGGGACCTTATACGCCTCCCGGGTTAAAGTCGAGTATTGTGTTTCCAGGTTATGATGGGGGTGCAGAATGGGGTGGCCAGTCGTATGATCCGGAGAGCGGGGTGTTTTATGTAAACAGTAATGAAATGGCCTGGATCCTGACCATGGTGGATATCACCCCTGATAAAAGCAAATCCAATGCAGAGAATTATGCCAGGAGTCTGTTTCTTCGCAATTGTGCTATCTGTCATGGTGCCGATATGAAAGGGGATGGAGGTAAAATCTATCCTGATATTACCAAAGCCAAATCAAAATATTCTTTATCTGAGATGCGCAGTTTATTAAAAACAGGTCGCAGGGTCATGCCCTCATTTAAATACATTGATTCGACGGATCTCGATGCCATCATGGCTTATGTAAGACACGAACCCATTAAAGCAAAAGGCGGTATCAGCAAGTATAGCAAAGAGGTACCCTACACGATGACCGGGTATAATCGATTTGAAACACCCGATGGATTACCAGCCGTCAAACCACCGTGGGGGACGCTGAATGCCATCAATCTCAATACAGGAGAATATGAATGGAAAATACCATTTGGTGAATTGGATTCGCTCAGGAAAAAAGGTATTCCCACAACCGGTTTAGAAAACTATGGAGGTCCATTGAATACTAAAGGCGGTTTGTTGTTTATAGGTGCTACTAAAGATGAAAAATTCAGAGCATTTGATAAAAAGACCGGCAAAATTCTTTGGGAATATAAATTACCCGCCGGAGCCTATGCAACCCCTGCGACGTATATGGTCAATGGTAAACAATATGTGGTAATTGCTTGTGGTGGTGGAAAAATGGGTACTCCGAGTGGCGATGTATATATTGCGTTCGCATTATAATAAATCTGTCTGGGTATGAAGAATTTGTATATATGAATCCAAAACGGTTCTTTCTATTTTTACTATTTTCATCTTGTGTTGGTCTCTGCGCCCAGGAAAATTATGCCGTGAAACTCGGTTACAGACCTACGGATAAAGTCATCGTATTGCATATCGATGATGTAGGTATGTCTTATGAATCCAATCATGGAGCTATCGATGCGATTGAAAAAGGGGTGGCCAAATCCTTTTCGATCATGATGCCATGTCCATGGGTGCCGGAGATATTTCATTACCTAAAAGATCACCCAAAGACGGACGCCGGATTGCATCTTACACTCAATAGTGAATGGAAAGATTACCGGTGGGGTCCGGTAGCCGGTATCAAAGCGGTGCCGGGTTTAGTTGATAATGAAGGTGCCATGTATAGAAGCCTGCCTGAAGTCTATGCACATGCTACTCCGGAGGAAGTGAATACAGAGATTTATGCCCAACTTGAAAGATGTAGAAAAATGGGATGGGAACCAACTCACCTGGACAGTCATATGGGGACCATCATACTGAATCCCTCTTATTTAGAAAAATACATCGGCATAGCCATTGATCAGCACCTTCCTATCCAATTGCCATGTGGACACAATTATCTAAACAAAAAAACAGGGGTTATCAACGATGTCCTGATGAATCAATTGCACAGTATTGGAGAAAGGCTTTGGAACGCCGGTCTGCCGGTATTTGATGATCTACATAATTTTTCTTATGGTTGGAAGCCTTCTGCAGAAATGAAAACTGCAAAGGATTTAAGGGAATTTAAAACAAAAAAATACATCGAATCCTTTAAAGAATTACAACCCGGACTTACTTATGTGATCATGCATTGTACCTCTTACTCGGATATATTCTCACATATCAGTGATTCAGGAGCCATAAGACAAGCCGATATGGAGGCAATGATGGATCCTGCATTGAAAAATTATCTTGATCAGCAGGGTATTATTGTGACGACGATCAGAGAATTGACGGAAAGAAGGAAAGCGGTGAAATAGGATTCACTTAATAGATACACAAGACGCCTGCAATAAACAGTAGGAATAGAGTCAGTTCATTTGAACGAAAAAAGTTCAAGCAACATTATTATTTTTTTGCTAACCAATATGAGCTGATGTGAAGGTGTTGCACTTCGACTTCATTTTTTATTTCCTGATTTCGCAGTACAACTGCTCACAAGCTGGTTTTTTTACAATTGAAAGATGGAAGTGGTTAATAATACCATCTGTTCACAAGATGGAGAAATCTATATAGAACGTTGTGTAGAAGTTGCACTTCGACTTACTTTTTTTAGAAGTGGTTAATAATACCATGGAAGCTTGTGGTGGCTTGATCTTAATGCGATCTCAATAGTCCAGGTCGGCGCTTTATTAAAAATATCGTTACTTTTAATTAAAAAATTTGATTCCATGAAACCAATTTATGCTTTGTTTGTAGGAATAGACAATTATCCGGCTCCGGTTGATAAACTTTCGGGTACCGTCAATGATGTCAATAAAATCAAATCATTCCTGGAAAAGAATTACGCTGATCGGCCATTGCATATCAAGACATTGCTTAATGAAGAAGCTACGTATGATAATTTTATATCAGCTTTTCGTAATCATCTTGGACAGGCTGGTAAGGACGACGTTGTTTGGTTTCATTACAGCGGTCACGGATCAAGGCAGCCATCTGCGCAGGAATTTGAAAAATTGAATTCCGGCAAAAAAGATGAAACCATTGTCTTGTATGATAGCCGGCCCAATGGTTATGATTTTGCAGATAAAGAAATTGCAGTTTTATTAAGCGAATTGAGTGCAAAAAAGCCTCATATTTTGGTTACTTACGATTGTTGTCACAGTGGGTCCGGTACCCGTGAAGTCCAACATGAATACACAAAACGATTAACCGGAGACAGATCTGATACCCGCCCTATGGATACTTATCTAAAGGGATACTACAAGACTCGCAGTGTAGATGTACCGGATGCCAATTATATTTTTTTTGCAGCCTGTGGCCGGTATCAGACAGCCAAAGAGTCTTTTTCGGGTGGCGGATTGTTTACCGAAAACCTGATCAATGTGCTCAATGCAAATAAAGAACTTAGCTACGATGATCTTTTTGTCGGCTTACGGCAAGGGGTCATCAGGATGAAATGGGATCAGGATCCGGAGTTGGAGCCGGTAGGAGATACAAGTCCAAATTCAAAATTTCTCGATGGTAACCTGATGCCCCATGTGCCGAAATATGCTGTTTACCAGATGGATAATGCATGGACTATGGATGCCGGTAATATTTCGGGTATAGATGAATCCATAAAATTATCCATTTATGATGAAGACGATCAGTCCATCATTTCCAATGCCAAAGTAATCAAATCGCTTGCCATCAGTTCGATCATCGATATTGATTCCAAACCGGATGTTAAATCAAAATTTTGGGCTAGACCATTGAATCTCCCTCCTTTGCCTTATAAAATTGGATTGTCGGTTGATAAAAATCTTGAGCCACATTTTCTGGAACAAAGTAAAAACTATTTTAATGTGGGTTTTGATACCAAAGGATCAAACAATCCATATCAGGTAGTCCAATCAGGGGACGCCATTGTACTGAAGGATACTGTAAAGAATATCGATATATTGTCTACTAAATCGGATAATTTACCGGCCATTGATGTGATGGTTAAAAGTCTTGACCAAATCGGAAAATGGAACCGGCTCTCTCTGCTTCAGAACAATAAATGTTATATCGATCCGGGTAAAGTAAATGTATACCTCGAGATCATGGATACATCGGATCAATTCAATAAATATCCTGCCGGAAGCATCGATATCAAGACCAGTGGAAATAAATTACCTTTTAAACTCTGGGTTCAAAATGTATTTACTCAACCATTGAATTTCGCATTGATGTATATGTCTGATCATTACATGGTAAAAGCACTTAAAAATGAACAATTGGAAAAAAGTGATCAGCCTACTTTATTCTGGGGAGGCGGTGAAGACGATTATTTTGAAGTACCGGATGGCCTGAGCAAGTCCAGCGATATCTTCAAGCTCATCATCAGTACGGAGCGAGTCGATGTTTCACAGTTTGAATTAGAAGAGGAAATCGAGTTCGGAGAAATCCCATCCAGGCAACGAGCCATACCCGGAATAAATAAACCGACCAAAGTAAAAGGGGAGTGGTGGACGATGAAATTTGTGGTGAACTTAACAAGATAATTATGGTAGGACGAAATTCATTTCGTCGAATAATCTAAAGCAAGCTATTTTCTTTATCTACTCATTTTTATTTGAGATCTTTCTTTTAATTTAAATACTTTCAAGCGATCAGCTTGGAAGATCTCCTGATCAATAAATTTCCTAATCACCTCACTCGTATCCACTTTTCTGGTTGTACTATACAGATAACTGGCTCGCCGGTTTACAATCATATCCTCAACCCAAACCGGAGGCAATTCATCATGATCGAATACATAGCCCCGGTGACCAGCCTGGTAGGGAAGGACGGTGCCCGTGTTATCATTAATAAATATACAAAGGGAGTCGCGAGGTACTGCTTTCCGCAATGCCTCTGCCTGGTAAAACCATTCTACAGGATAACCGTTGCGATTGATGCTCCAGAGACGATCCGATTGAAGTACAGCCGACATGGGCATCGAAAGAATGAGAAAGATGAGGATAGGTTTCAACCATTTTTTCTTCATCATTAAACTGATACCCAGACAAACGATCAGATGGATCCATAACATAAAGGGTAGCAAATAGTAATCGTGTATCCTCGCAATCAGGCTAAACTCAAATATATAATAAGCAAAAAAAGGAAGGAAACCCAATAGCAAAATGGTCTTTACCTCAGTCCATTTTTTTAATTTAATTAACAATACAATCAAACCAATGACAAATAAAATAGTGGCCGGTATACTCACCAGGTGCAATGCCAGCCAATCCAGGAGATGGAACCGCAGGTAATTTAAAATCACATCCATTGTAATCGGAGTGCCGGCAATTCCGGAAAGTACATTCATCCCTTGCCATGCAGAGATAGCATAACTGTACCAAGCGACCGTGGGAATCGATAAGAGGGCGAGTACTCCAATTATCTTGAATAAATCTTTTTTTGTAATCTGCTGTTTTCTGAATGCGATCCAGACAGGGACCAAGATCATCATACCGGATAAAGTATAGGGAAGTTTCATCAGGCTTGATATCATCCAAAGTATCGAGGCTATCAAAAATGCATTCTGATCTTTGTTCTCATGATACTTTAAAATGAAATACACCATCCACATCATGGCGCACAGAGCCCATACATCGCTCATTGGATTAATCATATAATAATGAATGATCGGACTGAATAATATGGAAATAGTTCCGCATAGCGCTATGATTTCATTTTTAAAAATGAAATGCGCGATTTTAAAAAAGCCGAAGACCATGCAAATACCTACGATCCACATACTGATGCGGGTCACCGCAATGCCTTCACCAAAAATTCTTTCTATTTGG
>CALMKY010000345.1 GCA_937867195.1 uncultured Saprospiraceae bacterium
CTTCTGTAGCAACTCTTCTGGGTCTGTTGGGTACAGTATTTGGAATGATCCGTTCATTCTCCGCCATCGCAACCGCTGGTGCCCCCGATGCAGTAGCTCTCTCTACCGGTATCTCTGAAGCCTTGATCAATACTGCACTGGGTATTTCTACTTCAGCAATTTCTATCATCGCCTATAACTATTTCACGACCCGTATTGATAAACTTACATACGGAATCGATGAAGCAGGATTCAGCATTGCTCAAAATTTTGCTACAAAAAATTAATACAATCACACACCAGGATTGTACATTTTAGCATCTAAATATTTTAAAGAAAGAATATGACAAAAATTAAAATGCCACGTAAAAGTACAGCCGTCGATATGACTGCAATGTGCGATGTGGCGTTCTTGTTACTAACTTTCTTCATCTTGACGACTAAGTTTAAGCCACAGGAAGCTGTCGAAATCGACATACCACCTGCTACAGCTCAGATTCCTTTGCCTGACAAAGACATCTTGAAATTTGAAGTGGGTAAAGATGGTAAGACGTATATGAGTCTCGATGATCAATTTACCAGAGGAAAATTATTGGATCGCATTTCGTCTGAATACAAAATACCATTCAACGAAGATCAAAAGAAGGCATTTAGATTACAAGAATCTTGGGGTATGGATGTAAATCAACTGCCTCAATTCTTATCCCTGGATGCAAATGCCCGTGCGAAATTTGTTCAACCAGGACTTAAGTTTGATTCTACCGGAGTAGATCCTCAGGTGGAAAACTTATTATTATGGTCACGACAAGCCAATAACGGTCTCCGTATAGCGATTAAAGGCGATAAACAAACTGAATACAGGGCCTTTGATAGACTTGTTAAAGCATTTCAAAATCGTAAAGTCAATAAATTCAATATCATTACCGCCGCCAAAGGTGGAGGAGGTAATGCTGAACCCGGTAAGGAATAATTTTTTAACCTCTAAAAAAGCGCTGATAAAATGGCAGAAATGAATGTACCCGATAAGGGTGGGAAAGGCGGAGGACATAAACGGTCCAAAAAACAATCTACACGTGTAGACCTTACTGCGATGGTGGATTTAGGATTTTTGCTGATTACTTTTTTCATGCTGGCGACTACCATGAATAAACCTAAAACCATGGAAGTCAATAAGCCTGAAAAATTGGAAGACAAAGATAAAGAGCCACCGATTAAAATGTCTAAAACAGTATCCTTGATGCTGGGCAATAATGATAAAGTGTACTGGTATGTATCTCCTGATGAAGTAGATGCTACTGCGACCATTACAATGGATAGTTGTGGTTATGGCCCGGATGGCTTACGTAAAGTCATAGAGAAAAGACATAACGAAGTAGCCCAAATGTTTGGTGCAGATCACAGAGATGACTTGTTCGTAATGATTAAGCCTCTTCCAGGTTCTAAACTGAAAAACACTGTAGACGCTCTCGATGAAATGACCATCAGTGGAGTTAAAAGGTATGCAATACTCGAAGCTTCTGATCCAATTGATTCATTGCTTTGGAAATCAAACCAATTCCATCGGACTGCTCGGTCGATGCCGTTGCGATTTCATTATTTAAGTCAGCAACCTTTTTAACACTCGTCACGATATTTCCAAGAACAGCTCCGCTCTTGTCTGCAATCTTCGTTCCATTGTCGATTTTGCCGACCGAGTCTTTGATGAGGTCAGCAATATCGTGGGCAGCAGAGGCACTTCGCTGCGCAAGTGATCGAACGGCCTCAGCGACCACCGCAAAGCCTTTTCCTTGTTCGCCTGCACGAGCCGCTTCAACTGCGGCATTCAGGGCGAGGAGGTTTGTTTGAAAGGCAATATCATCGATGACACCAATGATTTCTTCGATTTGTTTTGAGG
>CALMKY010000346.1 GCA_937867195.1 uncultured Saprospiraceae bacterium
TCGTGTCTCGACCGTTCCGACCGTGTACGGAGAGAGCGTCTCCCTTCGGCTTTTGACTCGTGGAAAGATCTTCCTGAGCCTGGAGAAACTCGGGTTTTCCGGCATGGAAGAGCAAGCGATCCGGGAAATTATCGTAGCAAAGAAGAACTACATCATTATATGGACCTGGATCCGGTCGCAACGATAGAGGAAAAAATTTTGTCTCATGGGATTGCTTCAGAAGCAGAAATTCTGACCATCAAGGACGCCATCAAGGCTGAAATGGATGAAGCGGTAAAATTTGCGGAGGAATCTCCTTTCCCAGATCCGTCTGATATCTATGAAGACAATTACACACAGGCAGATTATCCTTTTACGGCCTAATTTCTGACTTGAAAAAATAGATTACTGTGGCTTAATTCGATAGGCTATAAATCATAAAATCTGTATATCTTTGCGCGAAATTTTTTAGAAAAGTCGGATGGCAAAGGTTAACACAAAATCAAGCGGTTCTCAAGAAAAATTATTAGATCTCGTTGAGGTTCAGCAAAAAACAAAGAGCTTTTTTGATCACAATCAATCTAAAATCTCTGTTGTAGGTGGAGGTATTTTGTTATTATTGGCTGCATTCCTTGCATACCAGTTTTTGTATAAAATGCCACGTCAGAAAAGAGCAGTGGAGCAAATGATGGTTGCGCAGCAACAATTTGAAAAAGATTCATTTAAAATTGCACTGACCAATCCCGGTGGAGGTTATCCGGGCTTTCTGGACATAATGGATACATACAGCGGTACCAAAGCCGCGAATCTGGCTCGGTATTATTCTGGTCTTTGTTACCTGCATTTGGGTCAGTACGATGCAGCCATCGAATATTTAAAAGATTATTCTGCAAATGACGCCGTGACTGCTATCACCAGACTGGGAAGTATTGGTGATGCATATTCTGAAAAGAAAGATTTTAAAACCGCCGCAGATTATTATGCGCAAGCTATTTCTGCTGGTAATAATGAACTATTGACGCCTTACTATATTAAAAAGCTTGGACAGCTTGATCTCTTCCAGAAAGACAATGCCAAGGCCTTAGAGCAATTTAAGTCTTTAAAAGAAAAATTTCCTCTTTCTCCCGAGGCGACCGATATAGATAAGTACATTGCCAAAGCAGGCGGTACCGAATAGTACCGAATTCTAATTTTTTTTGCTTCGAATCCATTTTTCCTATTAGAAATGTGGAATTTCGTTTTTCATTCGTCCGTTTTATTACAGATTTTACATATTCTGTTAACTTTACAGGTTATCCTATATGCAAAAGACGGAATGGCGATATATCGAAAATTTTTGTGATCCTGAGCTTTTCCAGCAGGCATATGAACTTATTGAAGATGAAAGCCCAAATTATTTATTGGAACCTGCGGAAGCAGGATTTTATACACTAAAAAATAAGGGCACTTCCCGGGACGACTTCAATACTGAAATCGCTTTTGGTAAAAAATATATAAATCAAGTTCATTGCGAATGCGGCAAAGCTCAAAAACAGCTTTGTGTGCATCTCATTGCAGCTGCCATCCTATACAGGAGACAAGCAGAAGCCGAGGGCAATTCTACCTCGTCAAGATCACGAGAAGTCAGTCTACCATCGAGGATTACCATTCCAGCTATATTAAATCAGATCCCAAAAGAAGAGCTTGACCGTTTTCTACAAAGATTTGCCCGTACCAACAAGCAATTTGCCCAGGCTTTGAAACTTCATTTTGCAAGCCGAATTCAGCTTTCTTCTTCTGAAATGAAGTACCACGATCTGATCAAAAGCATGGCGAGATTAACTCCTAACTCATTGGGTAGTATTCCAAAAGCAGGGATTCAATCTTTATTCTGGGTGAGCGAAGAACTATTGCTTCAAGCAGATGATTTAATTGCTATGGAAAATCCGACTGAAGCATTTGCCATTTGTATTGAACTCCTGACCCGATATCATTCCATTTACCGTAAGCTGGAAATGTATATAGGAGAGTTTGAAAAAAATTGGGTTCAGATACATCAAAAGATAAAAGCAATACTCACAATGGATCTGGCACCTGCATTCAAATCGGAAGCAGAGACCAGGCTGATCGAAATTTTCGAAGATACAGCCTATCCCATGATCCATTCACCCAACAATTTGTATGAAATCCTCATGCCCATGGTGAGCCAATCCGACAGAAGCAAATTGAATGAAGTCTTATTGACAAAAATAAGTCGTAAAGAAAACAATCCTGTGCCACTGGCTGCGTTAACGAGAATCGCCATGCGCTCGCAGGATGAACATATGCTAGATCTGGCTTTTGAGGCTCCGGTTGATCAGGTTAAATGGCTTGGTGTCATCGACAGTCTCTACAATGCCAATAAAGAATATAGCCGGATGATCGGCTTATGGCTTGTGCGTAAAATCAAAGACCCATTTTGGCAAGCTAAAATCATGGATCGATTTGTATCCTTATTTCCTGAAGATGCCCAATCCGTAGGGTTTACATTACAATTATTGAAGCATTCTCCTGAAGACAAACAAATAAAATATCTATTGGATCACCGTGTACCGAAAGAACGGATTTTTGAAGCGTTGCTGCAAAGTGATACATCCAAAGCAAGATTGCTATTAATTAACCTCTACGTTGAATCCGGTAAGATCACCGAAGCAAAAGAAATCATTGACCAGCATTTGACTCTGGATCTTCTTAAATCTTATACCATAAAATTTTATCCAAAAGAAATTGAATGGCTGGAAGAAAACTATAAATCGTTATTCACAAAATATCTGGACGAACATCTTGGACCGCAATCCATTACAAAAATTCAAAATCTGCTATCCTATTTACAGATGGTCAAATGCTATGCCCTTGCAGAAAATCTTCAGAAATGGATAAAGAAAAACTTTCAAGATCATCCAAGTTTATTACAAAATATTTAATCTAAGGATAATCTTCTCACTGCAGATAATCAAAAGGAAAGATTGAATTATCCTCGTACTCGCAGGAGTTAAGCTCGAAATTTACTCTCAGAATTTAGGCAAAAGTAGTTTTCTGCTTTGGGTTCGAATTTTACCATCCTATCAAAAAAATATCTACATTAGTCCAATAATTTAATTTGCTCCTATGCATATGAAACGTTATTTATTTTTCATTGGATGTGCTTTGATAATCCTCTCATGTAAATCAAATTCAAGACAGGATGCTTCAGCAGTTGTGGCGAATCCAACCCTGCCGACCAAAACCATCACTCAGAATCCTACCTGGGACGATCAGGCGGTGATGTATGAAGTCAATATCAGGCAGTACACAAAGGAAGGGACTTTTAATGCATTTGCCAATCACGTAGATCGATTGGCAAAAATGGGAGTCGACATCATCTGGCTTATGCCAATATTCCCGATCAGTACTGAAAAAAGAAAAGGTTCACTCGGAAGTTATTACAGCGTTTCAAACTTTATGGAGACCAATCCTGAATTTGGTAGCAAAGATGATTTTAAAAATCTCGTCGACAGAATACATGCCGCCGGGATGAAAGTAATCATTGACTGGGTACCGAATCATACGGGATGGGGACATGTATGGATTAAAGAACATCCGGACTTTTACACCAAAGATTCTGCCGGTAATATCATCGATCCGATTGATCCGGCCACTGGCAAATCCTGGGGTTGGACCGATGTGGCCGATCTGAATTATGATAATCCGGACATGCGCAAAGAACAAATCAAGGAAATGGAATATTGGATTAATTCATACAATTTGGATGGTATGCGATACGATGTGGCACATAATGTCCCGGCGGATTTCTGGCGAACGGTGTCTGATTCTCTCAGAACGATCAGACCCATGCTCCTGCTTGGCGAGAGTGAAGTACCTCAGTTCCTGAATGATGGTTCGCTGGATTGTGATTACGGTTGGGATTTTCACCATTTGTTCAACGAAATCGCACAAGGCAAACAACATGCAAGTATGTTGGATACATTGCTGATGTCTGACCATGCTAAAAACCTAAAAGGCTATCACATCAATTTTACATCGAATCACGACGAAAACAGTTGGAATGGTACAGAATTTGAGCGAATGAAAGAGGCTGCCAAAACGATGGCGGTCATTGCCTTCACAGTTGATGGAATGCCCCTACTCTACTCCGGGCAGGAAGAACCTTTAAAAAGAAGGCTTAAATTTTTTGATAAAGATTCGATCGGATTCAAGAAGTATGAGTACGCGCCATTTTATAAGGCACTGTTCGATTTAAAACACCATTGCACGGCTTTGGCCAACGGAGCAACTGGTATCACCGTTAAAAAATTATCTGACAATAAAGATTCCTATGCATTTATGAAAACAAAAGATAGTGCATCCGTGGTCGTGATCACCAATCTATCCAAGAAACCGATATCCATTCAACTGGATCAGGATATTCCTGAGATGAAAGAGATTTTTACAGCTAAACTGAGGTCATTTAAGAAAGGTGAAAAGCTAACGCTCAAGCCCTGGGAATATCAAGTGTACAGCAATTAACACTGAATGAAAATCGAATTATGGTCTATTGGCAAATGTGCCCACCAATACATCGAGGATGGAATCGAAGTCTATAAGAAAAAATTAGTGCATTACTTTCCTTTTGAATACAAAGAATGGCATGAGTCCAAAACCTTGCGCACGGCAGAAAAATCGCAAAGCCTAAAACTACAATCTGAGTTGATCCTACATAAAATCAGCAACGATGATTATCTTATCTTGTTTGATGAGAAAGGCAAAATGTT
>CALMKY010000347.1 GCA_937867195.1 uncultured Saprospiraceae bacterium
TTACAGTCGAATAAAATAAATCAACTCAACGCAGCGACGATACTCAATGTAGCCGGAGAGATTTTGAGCTCGCAGTTATCCTTACTAAAAGCAATGCCGTGATGGATGGTATCAACATCCATTTTATAGAAGGCAAATTGCTTCCACTGTTTATATTGTAAGATGACACCGACTTTATTTATATGGTTTTCAATAGCACCTTCACAAATTATTTACATTACTTTTTCCAGTTCTTGAATGGTTTGGAAATTAAATTTTCATGATTAAATTTTTTGTCCCGGGTCACCTCCATTCCCAGCCAGGCCGGCTTATTATGATATTCGATGTTCTGATCCGACTCTATTTCAGCCATGACCAGTCCCTCATTTGCACCTTTAAACTCATCCACTTCTATCGTAAAATGTCCTGATTTAATAAAATACCTCGTTTTCTGTATCATTCCGGGTAAACAAAACTTGATCATTTCTTTTGCGTCTTTTAAAGCCAACTCTCTTTCCCATACATAAAAGTCTGTACCCGGATTTCCAGGTAATCCCTGGATTGTAATCGATCCCACCTGATCCAAAATTTTAATAATGATCAAACAACTTGAATGGTTGCTAAGATGACCTTCGCAGTATTCTGAATATTCAAATGCAAGTGATTTATATTCTTCGCTGATTACTAAATATTTTCTTTTGGTTTCCATTGCCATATTTCATCCCGGAATATTATTTCGATTGCTTTAAACTATTTGATAAACTGAAGCTTAAATGTATGAAATAGTGATCGGGATCCCTTCTGACCAGAATCAAAACAAAAAATGATCTAGATCAAATAATAGAAAGTTCGTTTGGAGTTAATGACCTTAGCAAACAAGGGATCACATTCATTTCAATCCCCGTCTTTTCATCTCATGGATCACAAAACTTAATTCCCGACTCACATCACCGGTAATCGAAGTATTTTCTTGTGCTCTTCTGACCAGATAAGGAATTACTTCATGAATAGGACCATATACCACATA
>CALMKY010000348.1 GCA_937867195.1 uncultured Saprospiraceae bacterium
GTGATTATAAATCCATTCACGGACGCAATAAATTATTCATCAATCAACACGATCGTACTTTTAAAGAAGAAGCTGCGCGGTATCATCTTGACATTGCATCCTTCGCAACTCAAGCTGCCTGGTTGGATTACGACCGCGATGGAGATCTGGATCTGTATTTATTATGTCATTCAGTTCATTCCACCGATACATACCGGGATACTTCGATTCGTCGGAAGACGGATACATTGAAAGGGGATCGATTGATGCGGAACGATCATGGATGGTTTACCAACGTAAGCGCTCAGTCCGGAATACTTTCAAGCCCGATAGGTTATGGTTTGGGAGTAGCAGTTTCCGATTTCAATAATGATGCCTGGCCGGATGTATATGTGAGCAATGATTTTCATGAGCATGACTATCTGTACATCAATGATCGGCATGGAAGATTCAACCTTCGTACCGATCAATCGCTGGGACATACCAGTACTTTCTCAATGGGATCCGATGCTGCTGATATCAATGACGACGGATTAAATGATATCCTATGCCTCGATATGAAGCCCGCCGATGAAGTGGTATTAAAAAATTCGGTGGGTGCCGATCCGTATGACATCTATCAATATAAAGTGCAATATGGCTATCACTATCAATATCCGCGCAATACATTTCAGCTCAATCGCTTTATTGATTCAGCAGGCAATCCATATTTTAGCGAGATAGGTCAGCAATTGGGCATCGCGAGGACTGATTGGTCGTGGACTCCACTGGTCGCTGATTTTGATAATAATGGTTTGCAGGATATTTTTATCACCAATGGGATCGTGGGCAGACCCAACGATCTTGATTATCTGAAATATGCATCGACACAGACGGAAGGTACGCATACAAAAGCAAGTGAATTGATCTCCCGTATGCCGGAAGGGAAAGAACAGAATTTTTTCTTTTCTCAAAAATCGGATCTTGAATTTCAGAATGTAACCAGCCAGTGGAATCCGGAAGGTAAAGACATCTCAAACGGAGCAGCATATGCAGATTTTGACCGCGATGGAGATCTGGATATTATTATCAATCACATAGATCAGGTGGCCACCCTTTTACAAAATAATTCGTTGCATAATCATTATTTGGATATTCGACTGAAAGATAGCAGTTATAACAAGTTTGCCATTGGAGCCAAATTGATATTATCCAATCAGAAAGATAAGCTGTATAAAGAATGTTATGCCACAAGAGGATTTCAGTCATCATCAAGCCTGGTAGT
Source organism: uncultured Saprospiraceae bacterium (assembly GCA_937867195.1). GTDB lineage: Bacteria > Bacteroidota > Bacteroidia > Chitinophagales > Saprospiraceae > JADJLQ01. Next base: position 1,244 of record CALMKY010000348.1, read on the forward strand.
GCATTTTGGTTTGGGCGATAAAACAAATTGGAATGAATTGAGCATCGTATGGCCTGATGGAAAGAAGGAGGTAATCAAGATTGACCATCTAGATACATTACTGACTATACAAAGAACGAATGCATATGAGCCTGCCAAAACATCATTCGATAGTCAATTCATGGAAATAACACATGATAAAGGCATTGATTTTATCCATCACGAGAATGAATACAATGATTTTCAGAGGGAAAAATTACTACTCTATAAATTATCCACGCAGGGTCCGGGGGCAGCCATAGCAGATGTGAATGGTGATCACCTCGAAGATATCTGGATAGGGGGGGCCAGAGACCAGGCCGGGGTCGTGTATATTCAGAATGATCATGGTTTATTCGATACATTGAATGAACCCGAATTGGTTAACCACAAATTTTTTGAAGATGTGGATGGTGCCTGGTTTGATGCAGATGGTGATGGAGATCAGGATTTGATGGTGGCGAGCGGAGGTTATCAACTGGAAGATCCATCGCGGATGGTAGACAGATTGTATATCAATGACGGTACCGGACACTTAAGTCTTAAAGCCGATGCATTACCTCGCAATCCTCATGTAAGCAGTTGTATAAAACCATTTGATTTTGATCAGGATGGCAACATCGATGTATTGGTTGCTGGTAGAGTAGGGCCTTATTACGGTTTTAATACGGACTGTTATTTATTGAGGAATGACGGGAATGGTAATTTTACGGAAGTCAAAGATGACTCTTTCAAAAATCTGGGTATGGTGACCGATGCTGTTTGGAATGATATCGACCGCGATCATATACCCGAATTAATCCTATGCGGA
>CALMKY010000349.1 GCA_937867195.1 uncultured Saprospiraceae bacterium
TTTTGATTGTCATAGCCATTACTTTGATTTCCGAAGGCTTGGGCTATTCCATTCCGAAGGAGATCATTTATGTTTCCTTAGCTTTTGCACTTATGGTCGATTTACTTCAAATTAAAGCACTTAAAAGATAATTTCATGAAGCAGGAAGAATTAAAACATGTTTCGACCTTTGGGCAGGCTGTTCGAAGATTTTTACAATTACTCAGTTTAGAACGAGAAGAGATTGCTTCCATCTATTGGTTGGCGGCGATTTCAGGAGTTCTTTACCTGATGATTCCCCTTTGTCTTCAGGCTATCATAGGGTTTGTCTTGTCAGGTTCATTCAGCACCAGTCTTATTATATTGATTGCGGCAGTCGTGACGGCGGTTTTTCTGAACGGATTGTTTGAAGTAAAACAATTGGAAGTAATAGAAAAAATCGAACAGAAAATATTTCTCCGGTATGCATTTACCTATGCTGATCAATTGCCTAAAATTGATGTTCAAAAAAACGATGACTATTATATGCCCGAACTAGTCAATCGATTTTTCGAAATTTCCACCTTACAAAAAAGTATTTATAAGCTGTTGATCGATATTCCTGGCGCAGCTTTGCAGATCGTATTGGGTACTTTATTATTATCATTCTATCATCCGTTTTTCATAGGTTTTGGTATCCTATTGCTTTTTATTGTATTTATGATCATTCGAATTACTTCTCCTCTTGGATATGCCAGTGCTGTGAAAACATCGGATCTAAAATACAAGATCGGAGACTGGTTAGAGCAAATTTCGAGAAATGTAAAATTGTTTAAATTAAACAGCCACCTGAATTTTCACCTGATCCGCACCGATCAATTAGCCATCGAATACATCCAAAATAAAACAGATTTGTTTAAGATATTAAGGATTCAATATTGGTCCATGATCGCCTTTAAAATGTTGATTTTTTTATCCTTATTGATTTTGGGTGTAGGACTTTTATTAAAGCAACAAATCAATATCGGTCAGTTTTTAGCATCGGACATTGTCATCATTGGAATTATCGCATCAGTAGAAAAATTCATACAAAATTTTGACAAGGTCTATCTCTCCATTACCTCCATAGAAAAACTAAACAAAATATTGAATGTGGAGACTGAGCAATCGGGTCAATTATTATTAGCACCACCGCATAAAGGAATGGAAATAGAATTCAAACAAGTATCTTTTTCATACAATCCTTCCGTAAGGGTATTGCAAAATATTGATCTACATCTTGCGCCTGGAGAATGGGGTCAGATCCTGGGCAAAAAGGGGAGCGGAAAGACTTCAGTATTTAACCTGATATCAGGATCCTATCAGAATTTTTCAGGGAATATTTTGATCAATGGAATTCCGATTGTTAACTATAATATAGCCGAACTGCGAAAACATATGGCAGCCTTATTGCAGGAGAATACCCTCATTGAAGGTACTTTATTGGATAATATCTGTCTTCAGCAGTCTTGCGATGTGTCGTTGCTGACAAATATTGCTGAATATACCGGGCTAATGAAACACATCTCTATGCTGAAAGATGGATTTAATACGAAAGTCTCTGCTTATCGGCATTCCCTGGAACCCGCTTTGATAAGATCTGTTTTGTTGACACGGGCCCTCTACACTCAACCTCTCTTATTATTGTTGGAAGATCCCTTTCTGGACATGAATGAAACAGAATCTGATCGTCTGATTCAATACATCAAGGCGCTGCCGCAGAAACCCACCGTGCTGATCATTAATAACAATCAGACAGCCTATCCATTTATTGATAAACATTTCTTGATACAACGTTGATATGAATTCCTTTATTAAAATGAAAAACGAAGAAATGACAAACCAGGACTCCTGGAATTCATTTAAAATGGTGTTTTTAATCAACAAAAAAGATTATCTGAAGAAATCTTATCGATTGCTGATATTGATTGGAATCATAACTTTATTTCTGCCCTGGACCCAAAACATAAGCTTAAAAGGTAAAGTAACTACTTTGTATCCGGAGGATCGACCACAGTATTTAAATAGTATCATTCCGGGATACATAAAGAAATGGTATTTCAAAGAAGGAGACCTGATCAAACAAGGTGATACCGTGTTGCAAATAGGCGAAATGAAAGAAGACTATATGGACACTTCTTTGCTAACTCGTACCCGGGAGCAAATCCTGGCGAAGATTCGATCCAAAGAAAATTACATTGCAAAAGCAACCACCTATGATTCGCAAATCAAAACATTGAAAAATGCATTGGATATCAAGCAATCACTTTTGCAAAATAAACTCAGGCAACAAAAAGGATATATTGAAGCAGATAGCAGCAACCTGCAAACAGGCCTGGTGGAATTGAATATTTATCAACGACAATCGAATGCTGGTGAAACACTCTTTCAAAATGGTACCATCTCTCTTACGGAACTTGAAAAAAGGAAAGCCAACTATCAGAATGCCCAGGCCAAAGTACAATCCTTAAAAAATAAACTTTTCCAAAGCCGGTCTGACTATCAAAATATTTTATTTGAATTAGATCAAATTGCGCAGGAGTACAAAGAAAAAATCATCGGAAAAGAAGGTGATCAGCTCAATGCCCTATCCAGCCAGGCCACGATTGAATATGAACTGGCCAAACTGAATAATTCACTTTCAAACTATACTCAACGACAAACCTACTATTATATTATTTCACCCATTGAGGGTCAGCTGGGTGCGATCACCAAGTCAGGCAAAGATATGATCGTAAAAGAAGGCGAAAAAATAGCTGAAATAATTCCTAACATCAGGCAAAGAGCAATAGAAATTTATATCAAACCGATGGATCGTCCATTGATCCATGAAAAAACTAAAGTTCAATTTAATTTTGATGGTTATCCGGCGATTGTATTCACAGGATGGCCTTCCTTTAATTATGGCACTTTCACCGGTAAAATTAAAATGATCGAAAATGCCGCAACGCATGAAGGAAAATTCAGAGCCTTGGTGGTAGAAGATCCTGATTCCAGACCCTGGCCCCCCGGTCTGTCAGTTGGTAACGGAGCTAAAGGCATAGCTTTATTAAGTGATGTCCCTATTTATTATGAACTATGGAGATATATAAATGGATTTCCACCGAATTATTATACTTCGACCGATATAGAAATTAAATCTAAAGAAAAAGATTAGTGATGAAATCGTATTGCTGTTTACTTCTATTCTTATTGAACTTTTCTCTCAGAATTGAATCAGCCAATGATTCGATGATCCTGACATATCATCAATTTATTGAACAGGTCAAGGCGTTTCACCCGGTTATATCACAATCTAAACTGATCGCCGCCAATGGACAAATTTCATTGTTAAAGGCAAAGTCGTTTGTGGATCCTATCCTGGCCTCTTCATATGAAACAAAAATGTTTAAAGACATCGATTATTACCAATACAAAGAACTGGGAATGAAGTGGAATACAAATTCACCGGTATCGTTCAGCACAGGCATTGCCAATAATCAGGGAGAAAATATAAATCCCGAATTTTCCAGAGGGACCTTTACCTATCTCGGTGTGGAAATACCGTTATTAAAAGGTTTGCGGATCGACCAACGCAGAGCAGCCCTGGCACAAGCTCGAACTCTCGTAGATCAAAGCTTGATCGAGCAAAAAACCATAATCAATGATCTGATCCTGGATGCCACACAAGCCTATATTGAATGGTATACTAGTTACCAACTTCTTGAATTAATTAATTCATATAAAAAGAATGTAAGCCAGCGATTATTCCTTCTTCGAAATGCACTGGTACAAGGCGACAAAGCTGTATCCGATACCGTGGAACTCTATACGCAATGGCAACAATTCGAGCTGCAACGGGTCACGGCTGAATTGAAGTATACCCAGGCGACTTTTGTTTTATCTTCTTTTCTTTGGGATGAAAAACAGACCCCTTATGTATTATCTGATTCCTATCAGCCGGATACCGGATTTTCATTAGATCCACCCGATAAACTAAATGCATTTGATCAACATATCCATATATTGAACTATGATAATAAATTAAAAATACTCGATGTAGATAAAAAATTAAAGCAAGAATATATGTTGCCCGGTTTGACTTTACAGGGAAAAGCTTATGGCTTTCAAAATAAATTACCATTGGTTTCTGCACAATATCCAATTGATCAAAACTATTCCATTGCTTTAAATTTCAAAACCCCTATTTTCTTTAAAGAAGCCAAAGCCGACCTTCTTTCTGTCAGGAACAAAATAGAGCAGGTAACTTTGGATCGCATACAAAAATTGAGAGACCTTAGATTAAAATCATCCTCTCTGGAAGCTGAAAAAAATATGCTATCCGATCAGATCAATACCTTAACACAAATAAAACAAAATCTTGAACTGTTGTTGAAATTTGAATTGCTGCGATTTGAACAAGGTGAGACCAGTTTATTTCTTGTCAACAGCAGGGAATATAAATTGTACGAAAATGAGGAAAAAAAAATCCAATTAACCGGAAAATATTTTTCAGTCTTATCTAAATTAAAATGGTTATATCTTGAATTTATTTAAAACTGAACTTAATTGAAGGTGAATGGATGACCCTTCTAGACGATAAAATATCTTTTTAATGAAAATTTGAAATTGAAAAAATTAATACAAATCCTGATCATCTGTATCCCTGCCTTGATTGGTAGCTTTGTTGGTTTCCTCACAGCCGATCCTATCAGGAATTGGTATTTAAAACTAAACAAACCCTGGTTTAATCCACCCAATTGGGTTTTTGCCCCCGTATGGACCCTATTGTATCTATTGATGGGTTTCTCTTGCTTTTTAATATTTACTTCACCGGCAAATGAACACAAAAGAAAAGCTATGATTATTTTCTTTATCCAACTGCTGCTTAATTTCACATGGAGTTTAATATTTTTTAATTTACAAAATCCATCCTGGGCATTGGGTCATATGATCATATTGTGGTCATTCATTAATTGGACGATTGTCGTTTTTTCAAAAGTTAACAAAACTGCTTCGTACTTACTGATACCTTATGTCGCGTGGGTAAGCTTTGCGGCTATTTTAAATCTATACATCGTTTTACTCAATTAGTTTTTTAAGGCAACTTCTTTATGCTTTATATTTTTACAATACAGTAAGAAAATCAATGGACTGATACCTATAAGTTAGCATACCATCAACGCAGACAGACTTTTCTATAATATAATTCAGATTTCTTATTTTTACTGCACATGACCCAGGATCTGTCCCGGCGCGAATTCATACATAAAATGAAGCAAGCCACACTAGCTTCATTGGCAACGGGTATCACGGCTAATTCTTTTTTAAGTTCCTGTACTACTAAACAAAAACAAGCTGCTACGGCAGATTCGGTAATCTTATTATGGATGGCCGGTGGTATGGCCCATACCGAAACGTTCGATCCTAAAACCTATACACCTTTTACCACAGGTATGGAAAGCAAAGCCGTGATCAGCACGTTCAAACCCATTCCCACTGCTTTAGATGGTATTCGATTTTCAGAAGGACTCGAAGGCATCGCCAGCACATTGGATAAAGGAACTCTTATCAGATCGTATCGCGCAGCAGACTTGGGATTTATATTGCATACACGGCATCAATATCACTGGCATACCTGTTATCAACCACCACAAAGTGTACAACCACCTCATATCGGTGCCTGGATCGCTAAAGAACTTGGTTCTAAGAATGGAATCATACCCCCTTTCATAGATATCGGCCAGCGATTTACCGTAGGAGAAGGAGAAGAACTTAAAGCATTTCATTCTGCAGGATTCCTGGGTACTGAATATGCACCTTTTATCATACCCGATCCGGAAACAGGACTCGAAAGTATATCACCTCCGCCGGGTATGGATCTGACACGATTCGAGCGTAGACAAAAACTATTTAAAGATCTGGTAGAGCAAAGTCCACTACAGCACGCACATGCATACCAACAAGAGTCCTATGTCCGCTCGATGGAAAAGACCTATGCTTTGTTGAAATCACCCGAAGCCAAAGCATTTGATTTAAGTCAGGAATCAAAAGATACTTATGCTCGATACAATACCGGTCGATTTGGTCTTGGCTGTCTCATGGCAAAGCGCCTTGTAGAGCATGGTGCTCGATTTGTCAGTGTTACGACTGAATACGAACCATTCCTCGGATGGGATACACATGAAAACGGTCATGCTCGCATGATTAAAATGAAAGAATCCATCGATCGACCAATCACCTCTCTCATCAATGATCTGCATCGCACCGGACAGTTAGATCGCACACTGATCATACTTGCATCGGAGTTTAGCCGAGATATGCTTACCGAAGGTCGACCCGGTAGTAAAGTAAAAGATCAGGTCGATGTACCCGATCACATCACAGAAGCAAAACATTATGGTATGCATCGACATTTTACGGAAGGATGCAGTATCCTCTTATGGGGAGGTGGCATCAAAAAAGGTCATGTCATCGGAGAGACTGCTGCCGAAAGACCATTCAGTGCTATTACCAAACCCATTGTCATCGATCAGATACATCAGACGATCTATCATGCCTTGGGTATGTCGCCGGAGACTAATTACGTGGTGGAGGGTAGACCGTTTTATACGACACCGGATGGTAAGGGGAAAAAAGTGGATGGGGTGTTTGGGTGAGAAAAATTTTTCTACAAATATAGTTTAGAAAAGCCATTTTAGTTTAGCAATTTAAACTTAATATATTTGAATATGGACTTGATGGCTTTAATAAAAGATAAATACGATGAATTTATTAATTTATGTCATTCACACAGTGTCATTACCATCTATGCATTTGGTTCATCCATTACTGAGCATTTTGATCCAACTAAAAGTGATATAGATCTTATCGTTAAACTTGATATTGATGACCCTCTTGACAGAGGCGAAGCCTTCCTTTCACTCTGGAACAAAATTGAAGATTTGTTTAAAAGAAAAGTAGATTTAATAACAGACGGTTCCATTCGAAATCCCTATCTAAAAGCAAATATCGATCGAACAAAAAAATTAATTTATGTCAGAGAAGGAAAAAAAGTATTTGTCTGATGTATTGATTTCATTGAAAGTTTTATAAAAGATATACGATCTTTTGTAGATTATGAGAATGACTTTAAAACGAAGGGCACGGTTGAAAGGCATTTGGTGATCATTGGAGAAGCTATCAATAAATTTCTTAAGGAATCTGAAAATAACATTTTACATAACACTAGTCACATAATAAGTCTTAGAAATAGATTAGTTCATTCTTACGATAATATTGATGATTCGATTATATGGTCTGTAATTATAAGACATTTAACACCTTTAAAAGAAGAAGTTATTAAGAATTTGAAGTGAATGCCACTGAATATATTATCTATTTCACAATATTAAAAGGATAGTTTTTTTCTTTTACATATATTTCAATTATTATTTGATACTATCTATTTTTTCATCAGTCGGTTTGTATTGATCCTGATCTGTATCCAAATATGGTTATCTTAGAGAGTGATTATAAATATTAATAATCAATTTTTAATCTCAAAACGCCCATGCAGCAAATCAAGCACATCGTGTACATCATGATGGAAAACCGGTCCTTCGATCATACTCTGGGTTGGCTCTATTCTGGTACGAACCAACCCAATGTGTTTTTACCTTCTAATACAAGCCCCAAAGTATTCAATGGCTTGCAATCAACATTTTATAATCCGGATACGAGCGGTAATACAGTCTATGTACAGCAGATACCGGTTTTTACTACTGATCCAATGCCTACGAAAGATCCCAATGAACCGTATCTAAATGTAAATAATCAATTGTTCGGATCTTCCCAAAACCCGCCCAATAATACAATACCCGGTATGATGGGTTTTGTCAAAGATTATAGCACCGTGAATAGTTCATTGCAAGATGATATTAGAATTGTTTTGGACCCGGAAGCCTGCCCGTACTAAACTATCTTGCCGGTATGTTTGCTGTATCGGATGCATATTATTCATCGGTACCCACTCAAACGAATTGTAACCGTGCCTTTGCTGCCTCAGGAAATTCCATTGGAATATTGAATGGTGTCAACACGGCCATGACGGACAATCATTGGGGTCCATCCGATGGTCATGAATGGGATCCATATGAATTCAATGGGCCTACCATCTGGAATGTATTGAATGATCATGGCTTTGATACACCGGCTGATTGGTCTGTCTTTTATAGCCAGGACTGGCCGGGTCATGGATTGGGTGATTATTGTTTTACTCAGGATTTGTTTTGGCCTTCTCTTATGAATGACAGCGATCATTTTTTAGACATTAGTCAATTTTTTAATCAGGTGCAGCAAGGTACCCTTCCGTCATTTAGTTTTATCGAACCGGCATGGTATGAAGATCTTTGGAATGGAAATGATTATCATCCACCCTGCAACCTGGTACCGGGTGAAAGATTTTTATTGGACATCTATATGGCTATTAAATATTCACCAAGTTGGGAAAATACTTTGCTGATTATAAACTTTGACGAACACGGAGGCACCTATGACCATCAGCCTCCACCCTGGGGAGCCAGTCCTCCATGGCAAAATCCAAATCAGGGAACGGCGATCCCTCCAGTATGCGAACATGGTTTTGCTTTTGATCGTTTTGGTGTACGGGTGCCGTTGATTTTAGTATCACCGTATATTCAACAAGGAACCTTGTTTAGAAGCAAGACGAATGTACCCATGGATCATACATCGATCATCGCGACAGTATTAAATCAATTTGGAATTCCAAAATCAAACTGGGGACTAGGTTCAAGAGTGCACAATGCACCCACCTTTGAGTTTGTATTGCAATCTGACTTGCGCAGCGATCCTATTGCTGATATCAATCTGCCGGATAGTAAACCAGCTTTGAAAGGAGAGGAAGCTCCTCCTAATGATTTGCAATGGATGGTTGTACGCAAAGCATTAGCCCGGAAAGCAAGGTCATTATCTGTTTCCGGAGAAAAAATGAAAGAACTGTATGCTCTTCATTTTCAAAATATCATGACGATGAAAGATTTGAATCTGTCGCTGGAAAGTATGTTGAATGCAATGAAGCTGTGAGCATTGTGTAGACCGACGCTTTGGAATTATTATTGACAGCAAGAGAATATAAAGGGCCATCACAAAATGCAATGGCCCGGAAAAGGCAAAATGTTATAAGAATAATTCTTTAAATATCTCGTGTACTAGCTTTTAACGATCGTAATCGTACGATATAGTATTCCCTGGATTATTTTTACATAATAAGTTCCACCTGGTTTACCCGTCAGATCAATCGTAGTTTGATTAGCAGAAGCAGTTTTGATATTCAGAGATATACCATCACTGGAGATCACATCGAGGACTTCAAATGGAGCATTTGCTTTTAATGTTACTTGTCCGGATGTGGGATTGGGCGAAGCGGTTACATAATATTCCAGGGATGATTTCCAGGACGGTAAAGAAGAAGACACCAGCTTAGATCTATACGTATCCGGATTATAAAGGGCCAATATTTGTCCACCTTCAACTGCTTCACCCGATATAAGATAATGAGCCTGATCAACGAATAAAAACATACCGGTACCTAAAATATCCGACGCATCGATGATACCTGAGGTCTCTTCGTCTTGATTGAATGGTGCAGTAGCTGCGATCGAAAGGTCACCAAATCTTGCCGGATCGTGTTTGGCAATCATCTTTAATTGATCCGTTTCAATAGTATACTGCCACACTTTTCCATTATGAGCATTATTGCCTACATCTTCCAATAATAAAATGTGTCCGTATTTATCGATGGTAATATTATCAAACATTTGTTGGCCTTCCGTACCATCCAGCATAGCGCTAATCGTACCTCCTTTGGTCATATCTTTGATATCAGCGAAATGTAATCTCCACAATCGACTGGGAGAATTAAATGCATTGGTAGTTACAAAATAATAATCTTCAGGATGTGACGGATCCCATGCTCCATCTTCAGGTCTTAAAAAGGATGTACCACCTAATTGAAATGTTTTTTTATCCAGTCGGGCACCTGTGATGGTATCCACTCTGCCAATCTCGATCATTTTGAATGGAGTATTGGGTGCAGGAAATGAACCACTCAGTTCTTGTAACATGCCATTCACTTGAGGACAATATAATTTACCATTTGCCAGGCCTGCTTTTTCTATATCATTGCCTGATGATGTTTTTGTACCAATATAAAAATAGACTTGTCCACCGGCAGTTGCATCATCATCACCGGCTACCACTGTTTTATCTCCTGTTGCAGGATTCGCTAATGAATTTTCCCAACTAAATTTACCAAGGTAAGGTAATTCATAACTGGTACCAGCTTCAGCACCTGTAACAATATGTGCCATAGCTCTTCCTTCAGTACCCGATTCTTCACCATTCATAAAGATCCTTTCCTGCGTTCCTTTTCCTGTAGTTACGTTATAAAATGCAGATACAGACGGTAAATCTGCTGAACAGAATCTATTAAATCTGGCATCATTGGATGGATTGGCAGCATTATAAGTTACATAAGCACCATTTTTCCATAGTTTTACATTTTTCATAAGATCCGATCCGCTGAGTACTTTGAGGTCTGACTTATTAATAATCCATTTGGATACAAATGCACCCGTCGATCCATGTGCTCTGACCACACCTGCCGTATTCACAAATTCATGATTACACAATAACGTAAACGTACCATCACCATTATCAAATGCTCCAAGGCCATCGGGCGTGCCACACATTTTATATCCTTGAATTATATCTGGTGTGCTGACTATGGATGTAGTCGTATAACCCGAAGCAACCGGTAATACGTAAGGAGTTTGAGAAGAACCGGATCCCTGAATTTGACCATGGCTATTAAATGCAATAGCTATCAATATCAGGATGCAGATTATTTGTAAATTTTTTTTCATATCATTTTAATTTGTCTGCGAAACTAAAATGGCGATATTAAGTGTAGTTAAACACTGCATTAAATTAATGTTACCTGTATGCAGTGGATTATAATTTCTTAATCATTATTTAATTTTTTCATTTTCCGCCGATTTCTTAAAATAGTTAATTTTTAACCTAGGATATCTTAAAATAGCGCATAAAACTTGGACACCTATATAAATATTTTATATTTGTGCTGGCCATACAACGTTTATTTTTTATCAAGACGACAATTATAATTCCGATGAGCTTGTATGGCCTTTTTTCTTCCGCTCATTTATTTTCAATAGTTCTGGTTTCACGTAGGTTATCATGCGGGTTAGGTGTTTTATAATATTTTGGATTTGAAAAACTTGGATGGTTAATTCTCCTTATTTATGTTTACAAGTCAACCAATGGTTGCAAATTGACAAAGCTGGCTTTCGATATCAATATTTCCTCACTTTACTTTGCCCAGGCTTTTCCGTTTGGGCTTCGACGCCATTCAAAATATTTGTCCAGCACCTTCATTGCTTTTTCTGCCGGGACAGGTCCCATAAATGCATGTTGCTGAAAATACATCACTTTTGGATTTTTTGTGGAAAAAGCTTCCCAACTGGGAACGGAACCGCCATTTGGATTACCGTGTTTTGCAAAATTTGTCCAATAGGTCATCATGGTTTCCGATATTTTTTGATCCGTGGAAGAAGCATATGCATCATTTGGATTGAAGGTACCAAAGACAAAACCTACATCCTGAGCATGGGGTGACCCGTATCCATACTTAGGTGAATCTTTTGCAAAATCAGTATGTTGGTCAAAAAAATAATAATAAGCTTTATCCTTAGAAGTTTTGGATTGTAGGTTAGCCCAAGCCCATGTATGCCATCCGAAAGCTGCGTCGCGTGCTAAATCACGGGCAGATTTGGGAACATTATTTTCTCCTATTGGATAAGCTTGTATCAGATCCTTAGAGAATTTGCCATACCGTCTTTGAGTATTATCTATATAATCTTTTGGTGTTTTGGGAGGCATAAAACTGGCTCCTTCGTCTGAATTGTAACCAATCAACACCGGAGTACGATTGTAATGGCCTTTGGTATACAATACGTGCTGGTCATCCTTAATGACATAGCCATCGACAATGGGCCAGGCTCCCGGCATTCCGAATCCGAGGGGTAGTCTTTCTACGGGAAGTGCTCTCAATTCTTCAATAGACTTTGCTCCCGCTTTTTTCATATATTCAAGACCTTGCTTTTCTGCCAAAGAAAGAAGTTTCATATTTTCTCCCGGGTAAGTAGTGGTGCGATTGGGACCAAATGAACCGCCACTTTGCGATATAGCACCTTGAAAAAGATCCTTAGCCAAAGGAGAAGCACAGAGCATGCTGACCGCAATAGCGCCTGCAGATTCCCCGAAAATAGTCAGTTTACGAGGGTTTCCACCGAATTGATTGATGTTTTTACGGACCCATTTCAAAGCTGCAATCATGTCCAAAAGGCCATAATTTCCGGATGTTTTGGAAATAGATTCGGCGCTTAAAGCCGGATGAGCTAAAAATCCAAGTTGTCCCACACGATAAGCAATACTTACCAGGATGACTCCTTTCTTAGCTAGATGTTCACCATTGGTCATCAGGTCGGCATTGGAGCCGAAGCTGAATCCCCCACCGTAGATCCAAATCATCACCGGAAGACTATCTAAAACGCTTTTTGATGGTGTCCATACATTGAGATATAAGCAGTCTTCACTTTTTCCCGTGGACGGATTTCCTCCTTGAAAAGGTGCTGGGGCAAATTTTGTCGTTTCTTTTATTCCAGGCCAATTTGTCGGAGGCATTGGTGCTTTCCAGCGTAATTCTCCGACTGGTGGACTTGCAAAAGGAATTCCCTTGTAGATAGTGATCCCATTTTCACGATATCCCTGAATCATCCCTTGCTCTATTTTGATAGGTTCAGGTATATTGATATTACTTTCATCTATTTGAATTTTTTTGCCCTGATAAGCCATCAAAGCTGCCGCATATCTTCTGCCAAACACCCTCACACCTTCGCTGGTAAAATGCAGTTTGTCTGGAATACAAGGTATATCCTTTGATGAAACCACCCTGGCGGTCGGTATGGTTAATGGTAGCGAATCTATGATTTCATTCATGCTGGCGCATTTACCACCTTGATTTGCATGGACTACTTCGCCGGCAATCAAAGGAATTGAATTCGGTTCAAGCTGTAAGTCTTTTAACAAGTCATCATAAATTTTTTTTACTTTCAATGGCCATTGAGTATCCCCTGTATTGGATTCGCCCTGGTGCAATAAAATACATTTGATGACTCCATCCTGCTTGGCTAATTTGGCCATCTCTAACAATCGGTTATAAGGATTGCCATCGTATGATTCGGCCATTTTAATCATCCATGGCTTGGATTCAGCAGATGTATCCAGGTAAGTTTTGTACAGTGTTTTGTCGAAAATTTCAATTTTACTACCAGCAACGGCAACGTGAACCAGTCCAATTCTGGTAGACCCGGGTAAATAATCCAGCATGGTACGACCAAAATAGTCGGCAGGGGACAGCCCTGTTTTGCATCGACACAGCGGTGGCTTCGCTGTATACCAATGTCCTTTTAGCCTATTCAATTCAGGACAATCCACTGCTTCCATGACTTGAAAGCGACTGTTCACAAACAAAGTATCCCGTTGGTGGATACGACCAGCTCCTTCCATATTGGATTGACCCAGGCATAGGTAAATATGAAAATTGGGATCTTGTCCGAATAAGTTTCCGTGAATAGCAATTGATAGCAAGATAGGAGCAAGCCACCTACTCTTTTTAAAATTAAAAGAAGACATTATTTAGGATTATTTTTCATGATTCTGAGGTAAAGAGATTTGACATCTACCTTTGTTTGATTATGCAAATGACAAAGTTGAAACCCGATCTTTCCATTTGCAAATCCATTTTCATGAACGATGTCAATGGTTTTTACCCCATTTAGCCATGCTTGAATATGATGACCATGGGCTACTATGAAGTAATGATTCCAATCATTTTGATTTACTAATTTAGTTGCAAGTTCTTCCGGAAATTTCTGGATCATATTACCTCTGCGTTCTTCCCAAAGAGAAGCCCAATATCCTTTTCCCATATCAATTTGATACCCTGGTGCATTGTCAAAATTGGTTGGATTGATTCTGATGCAAACACCTGAATTGGCATCTTCTTCCCCTACCATTTTGATATATACTGAAAGTTCAAAATCAGAATAATCCGCTTTAGTAAATGCATAATGATGTTCTTTTTCTTTACCCATCTCTCCAAGACATGTACCATGGTCAAATTTCCAATAAGAGGGTTCGTACTTCCAGTCTGCTGGACTTAATAATAAATTCTTCCATCCCTGGCCTGCAGGTTTTTCATTTTTTATTTTAATATATCCTTCCAATGATTTTTTCAGATTTGTATCGGGTTGTGCAAGAGCTTTCGATACTAAAATAAAATGGATCACCCAATGTAATGGTCTGGTCAGGTTATAGAGATAATGCATACTTTATTTTTTGGGAATCAATTTAATTTGAGTGAAGGAATGAGGCGGAAAAGAAAAACTCAGTTTGCCATCAATGGTTTCTGATTCTTTCCTGACTGGCAAATATTCATTTTGCTTATCAAAAGTGAACGGTTCGTTGATATTGGAAGAGGTAATGATCATAGCTTCAGCTTTACCTGTAAAACTTCCACTTGTATTGGAAACATCAGCCTGAATGGCCCGGTCTTTGTGTCGATTGATCACATTTATAAATAGTTCATTTTTTTCTTTAGAATAAGAGGCACTGACATCCAGGAATGGAATGCCTGCATATTTTTCAGTATTAAATGTATCGCAGATAACATAAGCATCGACCGATTCACCACGACAATTATTCGAAAAAAGTTTGAATGTATAAAACAAAGAAGTTTTATAACTTCCTTTTTGATTATCATTGGATAAAAGAGAAGTCATCGCAGTATAATTACCCATTTTGACTACATCTGCGTGCCGTAGAAAAGAGTTGAAGGATTGTGCTACCGATAGTACGTTTAAAAAATTCCTTCCGAATGCTCCCCATTCATCAACTGATAAGAATACTGGATTCTTTAAATTTTGAGTAACAGAAACAGCCTTAATTTCTGCGGCCGTAATGGTAATCCGATCATCAAATATGCGGGCACTGGATCCCATATAGCTATAATAATCTGGTGAGTTTTCCCAATAACTGTGAATAGAGAGATATCTTATTTTATCTCCAATTCCTTTCAAAATGGTTCTATTCCAATCGTCCCAACTGTTTTGGCTATACCAGGAGGAGCCGCAACCTACTAACTCAATATCTTTATCGACAGCTTGCATAGCTTTGGCAGCTTCTCTTGCTACTTCCACATAATCCAATGCGTTTTTATGTCCTAACTCCCATGGTTTGCCATCTACTTCATTGCCCAGGTCCCAAATTTTTACTTTGTAGGGTGCAGGATGCCCATTTTTAGCTCTGAGATCTGAATAATAGGTTCCTTTTGGATAATTACAATATTCCACCCAATGGGCGGCATCCAGGATGGATCCCAACCCAAGATTGACACACACAATGTTTTCAGATTCCATCGAACGATTAAGAGCAAACCACTCATCTGTACCCACGTGATTATTATCAATACCCCCCCAGGCCATATTGATTCGAGCAGGTCTTTCATTTTTGGGACCTATACCATCTTTCCAATCATATCCCATTAAGAAATTTCCACCGGGCCATCTCATATTGGTAACCCGTAGTTCTTTCATTGCATCGATGTAATTGGTTTTAAATCCATCTTGGTTGGCCAATGGTGATGTTGGGTCGTAAAGATTTCCATACAAAGTATTGAAGCGGGCACTGTCTGGTAATCCCAGGCGACGACCACTGAATTCAATGGGCTCCATAAAGACTCCGTAAATTTTAGGATCGATAGGCCCAATGATCCGATCCAGATCAATTTTGATTTTTGCATTTTGAGCCATTGATTCAATGGATGTACAAAATAGTATGCAAACCAGTATTTTTTTCATACGTCAATTATATATCATTTATTTAAACAATAATTGTGAAAGCTGGTATAGACTCCTTCTCCATGTTTGGAATTCGTGTGCTGTTCCTTCGGATATATACGATACAGCGTTGTAACCGGCAGTCTTCAGACCTTCGACAGCGCTTTTGACGCCTGCAGGATTTTCCTTGCTTCCGCAGCTCAGGAAAATTATAGATAGCGCCGTTGAATACCAGGGCAAGGCCCAGCGTATGATCGACCATGGGTTGAGCTGCGCGATCTGTCATATCGAAGATTTTCAATCTGCGATGCGCCAGTGTCATATTTCCCAGATGGAAAATGCCTTCACTGTCAGGCCCACGGT
>CALMKY010000350.1 GCA_937867195.1 uncultured Saprospiraceae bacterium
GACGTGATAATGGGTACCAGGTTAATCGCTGTAGGGTCTGCAACAGCCGCACCACTGGTATCCAAGGTAGATGGTGTTACAGTACCTCCACCGCCGCCACCACTGGTACTTCCACCTCCCCCACCACCACTTAGCGAAGTGCTACCACCGGAATTGGGTCCCGCATTTTCTTTTGTACATGAAGTCACTACAATGATCAAAGCCATTGCCCATAAAATGTTTTTCATTTTCTTTTAATATTTGTTGATTAATAAATTATTTACTTGATATAATACTTAGTAGGCACTGAATTATAAATTGTAACCACTTTATTGAATATTATTTTTAAGCATGAGAAGTCCAAGAACCAATCGAGTATTTAATCATTCTAAAACAGAAAGTGACGAATTCCGTTTTTGATGTTCAGCATTGAATATATACTAATTAAATGCTCTAAAAAAGATGACTTGAGCGGTGGTGTTCTAAGTTTCAAAAACGAATAAGGTATTCTCCAAATTTTCAGCGGTGAGGGAGTCCCCAATCATTTGGGGATCGGTACAGGTTTAAGCCCGAATCCCCAATCTGATTGGGGATTGATTTCAGCCACTCATCCACCAAATTCTTATGCTTATTTTGTGATGAATGAATCAAATTATAAATTTGTAAATGAGAATACTTTTTAAGAGATTTTTCTCTTTTTATTGCATCCTTCCTGGAAAAAAAAATTTCAATGTATACCAGTATCCAAGGCTTCTTTCTGTTGGTATATTTTGAGAGTCCTAAATTATGCTGTTCCAATCTTTCAACATAATTACTTGTAAAGCCTCTATAATAAGAATTATCTTCCTTGCTTTGAATAATATATACGTAAAACACAACTAAAAGGTATTCTCCGGATTTTCAGCGGTGAGGGAGGGATTCGAACCCTCGGTACAGGTTTAAGCCCGTACGACGGTTTAGCAAACCGTTGATTTCAGCCACTCATCCACCTCACCGTGATTAGCTGAATTTTAAGAGCTGCAAATGTAAGAATTTTTACATTGCATCACAATTATTATCCACGATAAAAATTATACTAGTCCCTCAATGTAGATTAGTCGGATTAGGAACTGATTTGATTGAAACACTCATTCTTTCTACATCGTAAAATACTGCACTGCCGCGACATGTCTGTAATCCTTTAATAAGCCGTCATCTACAAATTCTACTACAGCACCGCGACGGATGGCTTGTTCAATAAGGTCATCCACGGCATCTTTCATTTTAACCTGGCTATCGTTTACGTGATCTGTATAGATCGTTTCGGGATCAGCCCCCTGAATGGCTTCTTTAATAAAATTCTTCTCAATAATCAACATTTTGCAATTTTCTTGCATGACCTGGGTCCAACAATTCTTTAAACCTATGGCCAATACCCGATCATTATAACTCTTTTGTATAATTTTCATTAAATCTTGCTGGTGCTTCGTTTCAATCTTTAAAAAACTTTGCTCTGTGAGTTGAATTAATTCAGATGGACTGGATTCAAAATAATTACCTGTGACCAAATCTTTAATGTGTATATTGTTTTTTGTGTAAAGTAAGAAATGATTGATTAGTTTTTCAACCCCCAGGACCAGTACATCGAAAGTATACTTAGAAAGCAATTCGGTTAACCCATCGTCTGCATTTTTAATAAATAGCTGCATAGCCAATTCTCTTTTCCTGGATCCTTCATGATATTGTTCTACAGGATGGATTTTATCTTGCATAAATGCTTCAATATGCAAAGGAATTCGTGGGTTGACTTTTTCGATCAGGCCATCCTGATACACATAATATTTTAATTCGTTTGCACTCATCAATAGAAGAAGTGCCTTTCGTCTCAGTGCGTGGTTAAATACAATGTCTCGGATTTCGTATGAAAGATCAATGACTATTTTTTCCTGTGGAGTAAAATCCAGTAAAAAAAATTTTTCAAAATGGGGTGAAAGGTACATCACGACGCCTTTCCGATGTTTGGGTGATCCGATCTGGTCAATTAAATCATCGTATTTTTTAAGAAGGATGGTAACCAATTCATGGGGATAATCAGTGGAAAGCTGTTGCTTAATTTCGTCGTGAACCAGTTTGAGTTTATGCTTCCAGGAATGCTCCATATGAATAAAAGGATGCAGTGGCAATACAATCGACACGCTGGGCAACTCTGGTGATTGAGTTTCAACTTCATTTAATTCAGGATATTGTTTGACATTCATATATGATTACTTATTTTATGTAAATCTCAATTCTTTCCGATTAACTCTGATATGATCATGATCAGCATGCTAAAAAACAAAAATCATCTTAAGGAAAAGGAACTAAAAGTATAATTTGCATTCTAAAAACCGTTCATGGAAGTTCAACCCGGTCGCACATTACAAAACCTATATCATAGCCTGGTTATTATTGTTCTTTTATTCTGGATTCTTGTCATTGGCCGCAGTTTATTCGTTCCTTTGTTTTATGGGTTATTTATCGCCATCGTATTGTTTCCATTTTGTAAAAAAATGGAAGCGAACGGTTTACCCAAGTTATTATCAGTGTCAATTGGTTTACTGATGGTTACCATTCTTTTTGCGGCTCTGCTTACTTTACTGTATTTCCAACTCAAGGCTTTGAATAAAGACATGCCACTGTTAATAGATGCATTTCAAAATCTGGTGACCGGTTTTAAATCATGGGCAAGTACAAAGCTTTCAATTCCGGTGACCTTCCAGGAAAGACTATTTCAGAAACTAAATTCGCTGGAATCACTTTTTTCAAAAGATAGTATTCGCTCTACCCTATCTTACTCTGCAAATACCATGTATGTGCTGTATCTCTCTCCTGTATTTGCTGCATTGTTTCTCTATAACAGGAACACGTTCGTAGAGGCTGTTGTTCACATCAATGCCTTTACCAATAAGATTGCTGTACGGAGTGCATTGAAAGAAATTGTGCACACATATTCTTCATTTATAAAAGGGATGATTAAAGTATATGTAATAGTCGGTTCTCTGAATAGCCTTGGTTTATTAATATTAGGAATACCTCATGCCATCGCCTTTGGTTATACCACAGCCATTATGACGATAATTCCATATATCGGTATTCTCTTGAGTGCGCTATTACCCATTTCCGTTGCCTGGCTTACGACCGGCAGTTTACTTTATCCTTTCGGAGTCATCCTGATTTTTACATTTGTACAATATTTAGAAGGGAATATTATTTTCCCAAAAGTAGTCGGTGTACAACTGAAGATCAGTACGTGGGCTACTTTGGTGGCCATTATAGCGGGTGGGATCTTGTGGGGCGTCAGTGGTATGATCTTGTTTATTCCCTTTCTTGGAATTCTTAAAATTATCTGCAGTTATGTACCAGGCCTCAA
>CALMKY010000351.1 GCA_937867195.1 uncultured Saprospiraceae bacterium
CATAGTTGCAGCCGCAGCTCCATTCACGCCCCATCTAGGGATCAGTAAAATATTTAGAAATATGGTAAAGCCGGATAATACAAAGGGAGATAAAATAGAATAGTGGTATTTGGGCGAGGTGCCTATTAATGCGTCGTTGACACCCGTCATCATATCAAATAAGGTTCCAAGACTGATTAATAAAATGGGAATTTTCACATCCATATAATTATGAGGTAAAAGCCATAACACGTTGTCGACATTTAAGGAAAGGCATAAATAGAAGTAAATTCCGATGATGGTTTGAATGAAACATGATTTTTGATAAATACGAAAAGCCAGGTCCAAATGCCCTTTGGTAAAAGAGTCCCTGAGAATGGGCTCAGATGTAGAATGAGAAACCCGCATGGGGATCGAAATGATATTGGATAAGGTGGTTGCAATTGTAAAAGTAGCTACTGCAGACAGATTGACTTTGTGCTCAAGGATTATATTGGAAATGGTGGCAGCTAAATTGACAAAAAAACCAATGGAGATGGAAACGCCAGTGATCCGCAATATCTTTTTTATTAATTCTTTATTTAAAAAATCAAGTTGAGGTTTAAAACTCAGTTCCTTTTCTTTACCTAATTTAAAAAGTAAAAAAATAGCCGGAACCATCTGGAAGATGCAATAAAAGGCAATAAATTGAACGAAGTTTATTACTTTGAAAAAAAAGAGAATTGCACAGAGAATTAACCCAACCCGTACCCCAATTTCCTTCAAGAAAATACTATAAGACGCATTAAAATGAATATAACGTAAGTACCGCTCTAAGACAAGATAAATATTGTAAGCGATGGTCAGTGGAATGGCCCAATAAATAAATTGGTGTAATAATGGATTGTGCCTCTCATCAATAAAATAATTTCGAAAGAAGAAAAATACAATTAAAAAGACAATCAGCCCCGTGCAGAACCACATAAGCCAAAGAAAAAAAATCCCATTATTTTTTTTCTCTTTGTTCTTGAATAAGTAAAAGATCCTGGAAAAAAGGGTTGTAAATCCTAAGCCGATGACTTCTGCAAACAGGATGGGGAGGGTAGCCATATAGTTTACAAGTCCAAGCTGTTCTTTTTCTAACATCCTGGGTAAAAAAAGGATACTGACTAAAAATCCAATGAAGACTCCAATATAGGTGTAAATAGTACTTTTTACACCTTGACGAATCAATATTTTCAAAAAATTGAATTTTAAATTTATTTCTTAATACTAAAGACTGCAATTATATTACCGATCGGTTGTTTTTTATCCGGTACATCATATCGTAAATAAACCTGATCTACATATTGACCAAAGTGCGTGAGAATCGAATCAGTCGTTCTCATCCTTACTGAATGACCCGCCTGGTAACCAAATTCCTGAATGTAAGATTCTTCTTGCTCGTCATTTGCATATTCCACACTGATGGCAACGATGGCTCCTGGTTTGCATACTTTAATTATGTTATCAGCTGCTAGTTTGGGATTCGGACTATAGGCCAATACCCATCCTAGGATAACTAAATCAAAACTATCAGCGGGGTAGGGTATGTAGTGCATGTCCCCTAAGGTTACCCAGGGAGAATATGAGATCAGGTCCAGGGCTTTGATTTTTTCTTTCTGGAATCCCAGCCCTAGTAATAGATATAATTCTCCCTCAGTTCTGGGTCCAATGGCCAATACATCTGCAGTGCGACGATCGAGATGTTCAATGGCTGTCAAGGGATGGATCAATGCCAGGACACGGGTTCCACTGGAATAGATCAGTCCTTTTAAATTGTGATGGATGGTATTATTATCTACCCCTTGATTGTATTGATCAAAGGTTTTGAGGGAATTTTTAATAGATACAAAATACCAAAACCTGATTTTGACTACGATTTTTCTTAACCAGGCAAGTTGGTAATGTTGATACCAACCATAATTTTTTTTATAATGGATGTATGCCATTTAAAGTAAACATGAATTTAATACAATGTGGATTGCAATTCACCCGATCCGATCCATCGGATGAATCATAAATAATTACTCAAAAATCTTGGAGATAAATTGGCAATATCTTTTAGAGCACTTGAATCTTTAATGAGAGATTTAGCATAGGATGCACCAAATAAACTATTACTCAATTGGAATTGGAGCAAACAACGGGGCGACCCGGTCACGTTTTTACCTTTGTGCAAGCCGCGGGTATCTTCTATGAGAATAGTTCCTTTCGGAGCAGTAAATTCTTTAAGTTTTGCTGGCTTAAATTGCCTGGATACTTCTGCATCACTCAATCTTTTATAACCTTTAGCGAGTAAGGCCATGGGAATGCCTCCATCCTGGTGTGAGCCTTCTACAAAAGTATGCGGTCCATTGTCAACATGGACATCGGTCAAATAAATAAATATTTTTAACCACTTAATCCGATCCATATCAAAATGGAACCATTGAGCAGCATTTTTATCAGATTTTTTAGAAAAATTAGTACTCCACCAAAGACTGGTTACATCCCAGATAGGTTCGACATTTAAATAATTTTGGGCTATTTCTAGAAATACATAGTCCCCTGCAATTTTCTGGATTAATGGATTATTGATAGATGCGATTTCCGGAACAGAATACAAAATGGATTGTAAATGCGCTAAATCAATGATCGATAATTTTTTATTCCAGTCCTGGTCACCATCCACCGGTCTTATAATGCAAGGTTCATTTTTTGCAAAATGAAGTAATTGGTCGATCATTTCATCCGGTAACCGTTGTGGCAGGATATACCAACCATTTTTATTCAAACTTTCATGAATGGAAGTAAAATCAAATTTTTCTAAATTAAAAATGGATTTATCTTTCAACGAACTAAAATCAACTCTGCCGTATTTTCTACTTAGATAATCGGCTCCTTCCTGATTGGACTTTCCTCCGGAAGCACAAAAAGCTTCGATCATGTTTAAATAGGTTTCGTTATTATTTTTCAATTCATTTTTTTCAAATAATTCCAATTCATTCAGGAATCTTTTTTTGTATGAAGATTGGTTGATGGCTCTGACCGATCTGCGGTAAAGCAATTTTAAATTATCTTTTAATCCCATAACGGCAATATTTTATATTTTAAATGGTTCCCCTTTTTTATAGGAAACTGGTGAATAGGTACCCAATAATTTTTCATAATGTCTGGGATGTGCTCCATCGCCCGGCCGGATGACCCGTATATTATCCCTGGTTAACACGTCACCGGCAGCAATGTCATTTACTGCATAGATGCTTCTTTTAAATGCAATGCTCTTTTCCTCAGCTTTCTGTATTCCGAATTGAACCTGACCTAAAGATAAATACGCTTTATATGATTCATCCACCAGTGCTTTCATTTCATCGGGTTCCATACTAAATGCACTGTCGACACCACCTTCTGCTCGGCTGATAGTAAAATGTTTTTCTATGACTTTGGCACCCAAAGCAACCGATGCAATCGATACTCCTATTCCCAGGGTGTGGTCGCTTAAACCAATGGAGCAATCCGGAAATGCTTGTTGCAATACAGGGATCGTAATCAAATTGGAATTTTCAGGACTGGCTGGATAGGTGCTCGTACATTTCAGTAAACATAATTCTTTGCATCCATTATCTTTCAGTACCTGCACGGATTCCTGGATATCCAGTATCGTCGAAATACCGGTACTCATGATGACTGGTTTACCGGTCTGGGCAACCTTTTTAAGCAACGGATGATGATTATTTTCAAAAGAGGCTATTTTATAAATGGGTGCATCTAATTTTTCCAAAAAATCGACAGCGGTTTCATCAAATGGAGTAGAGAAGGGGATGAGATTCAAAGATCGAGCGTATGCAAAAAGTTCTTCATGCCAATCCCAGGGGGTGTAGGCTTCGCCATACAATTGGTATAAATTTTTTCCATACCACAAAGAGTTTTTATCTGTGATATCGAATAAGCCACCGGTATGATCGATGGTGATGGTATCGGGTGTGTACGTTTGTAATTTCAGGGCTTGCACGCCGGTCCGGGAGGCGGCCAGAATCAATTCCTTGGCTTTTTGTAAGCTCTGATGATGGTTACCACTTAATTCTGCAATGATAAATGGCTTATGGATCGAATGGAATGAAAATCCCATATAGAGTTATAATTTTAAATTATTGTAGGAATAAATCAAATGATCTTGATCAGGGTATTCAGCATTTAGTACAAAGCCTGCTTTTATAAAAACTTTTATAGAAGCTGTATTTTCTGATCTGATATGAGCATCGATTCGGTAATCAGGATTTTGATCCAGAAATAATTGAATGGCTTTTTGAATACTTTCTGAACCCAGATTTTTTTTCCTGAAATCCTTTGAAATTGAAATACTGATAATGGCAATGCGTGTCTTTATTTGTTTTTCAAACCGGATTTGGCAGTATGGAATTTGATGCAGTTCTCCAATCAAAAAAAAACAGTCCGGATCATTCAATTTTTGATTCAACCATTCCTCATGACTCTTTAATTCGATTGGTTTCGTAGTAAAAGAATTTCTTCTTACTTCGGAATCATTAGCCCATTCAAAAAGCAAGGAGCTGTCCTGAGGCGTTACTTTTCTAAACCTGATCATTCAAAGCAGAATGGATTACCACATCGATGTACTTCTCCTCAAATAAACAATGTTCTTTCAGGCGGGCTTCTTGAATAAAACCTGCTTTATTTAATGTGTCATATAGCCGTGGTCTAAGATCAAAAGCATAAGTATATATTTTGTGGAGCCTAAGATGCTGATAAGCTATTCTTTTTAACAAGGTTAAATAAATAAGCCAGTTTTTTTCAAATTCTTTGGATTCGAGGGCTGTATCCATAATGAATGAAATTTCTGCATTTCGATCTGTCCAATTGATGTGGACCAAACCTCCATAGCCAATGCATTCACCATCTTTCAGATATGAAAACAATACTTGGGATGGTTGATTCAGATCAAACAACTTTGAAATCACATCACTAAAATATTTTTCCTGGTCTTGGTAAGTAAGCTGAACTTGTTGACGAAGGTGATAGATTTGTTCATTCCGCCATTTCATGATGAGGTACTTGTCTTCATCCCGAATCGGAACTAATGAGTAATTGCCCAGGCGGAAATTTTGTTCCCTTAAACAAGCATACTCTCTGGTCATCTGACTTTAAAAAGAGGTTGTAATGGCTCGCAGAAAAGGATACCGCTCATATTTTTTTGTTTTAAAGCTTTCTTTACTTTTTTGAAATAGTGTGAGTAGCTTTTTATCAATTTCTCAACATGAGCTTCAGTATGACTATAGGAAATATTGTGTGTGCCATACATTAAAATTCCATTTGCAAACATTTCCTGCATTAATAAGGTCTTCAATATAAAAGAAGAAAAAGGTTCAGTATCTTTTATATTAAAAAATGACC
Source organism: uncultured Saprospiraceae bacterium (assembly GCA_937867195.1). GTDB lineage: Bacteria > Bacteroidota > Bacteroidia > Chitinophagales > Saprospiraceae > JADJLQ01. The sequence goes on from CALMKY010000351.1 coordinate 5,389, forward strand.
ATACCGGATATCCTGAAACACTAAAAATTTCTTCTACGTTATGCTGTCTGATCAGGTCTTCTAATTTATCTTTTAATAACTGACCGATGGTAAATAAATGATCTACGACGGGTTCGGTGCTCAATTTATTCAGAACAGCAACAGATGCCGCAAGTGATAATAATTCTCCGCCAAAAGTGAATGAAAAAAAGATATCCTCGATTTCTTTCATGACTTCTGATTTTCCAGCCAAGACAGATAAAGGATATCCGTTGGCAACTCCTTTCCCGAACGTGGCCAGATCGGGAATCACACCAAAATACTCCTGTGCGCCTCCTTTGGCAAACCGAAAGCCGGTAATGGTTTCATCTAATACAAACAAAGCCCCATGCCGGTGGGCTAATGATTTGACTCCTTCCAGGAAACCTGGTAATGGAGGAGTAACATTAACCGGTTCCAGAATGACGGCTGCCACTTTATCTTGTAAAGCATGCAATTTATTTTCCAGATCCTTCAGGTCGTTATAATTGAATTTATGTGTCAATTCCTTTACTGCATTGGGTACTCCCTT
>CALMKY010000352.1 GCA_937867195.1 uncultured Saprospiraceae bacterium
CAAAATCGAAGCGGGTATGATGGTTCTCGAGTCAGCCCCTTTTGATATTCGACCGTTATTCGATGCAGCCGTCATGATGTTTACACCCGAAGCAAAGCAAAAGAATATCATCATTCAATCAGAGTTTGATCCTACCATTCCCGCGAAGATAATCGGCGATCCAACCCGATTAACCCAAATATTAATAAACCTTCTCAGCAATGCAATCAAATTTACTCCAAGCGGCACGATCAAAATCAAAGTTATAAATCAGGCTGTAATGGATAACCGGGTTCAAGTGGGGATTGTAATTGAAGATACAGGAATAGGAATTGAAAAAAGCAAGCTGGATTCTATTTTTACGCGGTTTTCACAAGCAGATAAATCCGTGACTCGCCAATACGGCGGTACCGGACTTGGCTTATCCATAGTAAAAGACCTTGTACAATTACATCATGGTACCATACTGGCTGAAAGTACGATTGGAAAAGGGACTGTTTTTAAATTGACGCTACCTTATATCATCAGTCATGAAGCATCGGATGTACAACCAGTCCAGGCCATCCGGGAGCCTCAACCAACGGATCTCCATACTAACATCAATATCCTGATCATTGAAGACAATGAAATAAATCAAAGTTTAATAAGACATTTATTGAACAAATGGGGATATCGATATCAGGTGGCTGACAACGGTAAACAAGCTATTGAATTATACGATATCAATATTTTTGACCTGGTGTTGATGGATATCCAGATGCCTGAAATGGACGGATACACGACTACCCATTACATCAGAGAAAAATTAAAAAGTAATGTAAAAATCATTGCCATGACAGCTCATGCCATGCCCGGGGAGAAAGAAAAATGTATTTTGAATGGAATGAACGATTATATTTCAAAACCTATCCAGGCAAATCAATTGCTGGAAATGATCCGTAGACACGATAAGAAGGATCAAACCATGGATTCTAAAATAGATCCTGGCAGGAATCATAAATATGAATACATCAACCTGGCCTATTTGAAAGAAATAAGTATGGGGGATCTGCAATATGAGATGACAGTAACAATGCAATTTATAGAAGCACTCCCAACTGAGTTGCTGGCCCTAAAAAAAGCCTACGATGCTGGTGACTTTGAAGGATTGAAAAAAATGGCACACCATATGAAAAGCACTGTCTCTGTCATGGGTATCACAGAACTGGTAAATCCATCTCTGGATAAAATGGAATATTTTGA
>CALMKY010000353.1 GCA_937867195.1 uncultured Saprospiraceae bacterium
CAGCCATTTTGGCATTCCAGCCTCATTCAAAATTTTTTGATGGCAGTCGGATATTTTTATAAATGTTGTAGGCAAAACGGTGCGACACCATAAACCTTGTAGTAAGTTAGATAAAGCATTTTGACAAAATTGAAGCGAACATATGTTATTGGACATTGGGTTCTGACACTTTTGTTAGCACCATTTACATCTCAAGTCATACAACTATTTTGGGGGACAAACCCTCATCAAGTTGTCGGACTTTTGGAAGTTTATCCTATTACAGTATTTTTTAGTATCGCCTTATCCATACCGACATTTTTAGTTTATCTGACCTGTTTCTATTTTTTGTCAAAGAAGGACATAAATTATGCAATATCAAAAGCTGGTTTAATAGCAATTTCTGTATTCGGAATTTATATTACTCAGATAACAATTAATGGGAGTATGAGTCAAGACATAATAATTGCATATTCTTTTACTGCTATTATTGTTGGACTCATACTGAGAATAAAGAAGTCGGAAATAAAAACGCAAGACAATATCATTGTGACATGAAGTACTGCCTACAACATTGGTATTGCCAATAGTGGGGCTGGACATTGGAATAATCAGCAGTGGTAATTCTGCTGTACTGCGGTTCGAGGCTCGACGAACAAAGCCCAGCTTTAGTTCTTAATTTTTAACTATATCAAAAAGCCAGGCAGCAGTTTCGGCGGACGGAATACTAATTCCCCACCATCGGCAATACCTGCTCGTCGTTGGCAACTGTAAAACGACAGAAAAAACGAATGAAACCATATCTTTTTGGATGAAGTCCTAAACGGTGGACTTGGGGATCACTTGAACAAAGCAAACATACCACCCTGGCCGGCTCCACGAATTTTTTACTTCCATGGCATGACATGAAATCGAATTGATAATTTGGAAAATGATTTAAATTTTCATGAAAGATTTCAGCCAATACTTGATATCAATCATACTTCAGAAATAATAATTACATTTGACTATGGAAGCATTTAAAATTGAAATACTCAATCCTAAAGCATTGCAGCTCATAAAAGGTATGCAGGAACTTAAACTCATCAAAATAAGTGATGATCCAGTTTCTAATTTAAAGACTTACCTTAAAAAGATGCGAAGTAATTCTACCTCAGCTCCAGATTTAGGAGAAATCACCAAAATAGTAGAAGAAGTAAGGGCTAAGCGAAATGCCAAAAAATAAGCCAGTTAAAATTATTATTGACACCAATCTTTGGGTCAGCTTTATTATATCCAATAAACAAAATCTATTAGATCAATTTCTTATTAATAAAGAAGTAAGAATTCTTTTTAGCAAGGAACTTATTCAGGAAATTCAAGAAACTATAACAAAACCAAAACTTAAGAAACACTTCAATATAAATGCCATTGAAGAAATGCTCACCACGTTTGAACCATTTATTGATTTGATTGAAGTTGAAAGTATGGTTAATATTTGTAGAGACCCAAAGGATAATTTCTTACTTAGCCTTGCAAAAGATGGCAAAGCATCCTATTTGGTAACAGGAGATCAAGACTTACTAGCCCTTATAAAGTTTGGAAAAACTAAAATTCTAACCATAAGGAATTTTATTCATGAGATGAAGAATTAAATACCATTGAGCTTGATTTATAAAAATTAGGTTAAGATTGTAACATTACTTGGATTTGGACTTGACCAAAATTAAATACTTAATGCCTAGTGTTTTTTGGGTTCTCATTTTTTTCTATATTTATACAACTCAATCTCAATAATCATGCATTCTCGCAGAAAATTTCTCCAACAAACCACCCTGGCAGGCTCCTTGAGTTTTTTACTTCCATGGCAAAACAAAAAGACCATGGATCATTGGGAGAATAAATTTTCGATGTATGAAAATGTATCGGCCGATGCGTTGGCCACTGATGAGGACTTTTGGGCCATGATTCAGCAAGCCTATACGGTAAGTCCTAGTCTTATCAATCTGAATAACGGTGGAGTTGCACCGGCACCAAAACAAGTGCAAGATGCTGTGGAGCGATATGCCCGACTGAGTAATGAAGCTCCCTCTTATTATATGTGGAGGATATTGGATCAGGGTCGTGAGCCATTGCGTCGAAGATTGGCGGATCTGGCAGGAGTGTCTACAGATGAGATAGCCATGCAACGCAATGCATCAGAAGCACTGGAGACAGCCATCTTTGGATTACGCCTGCAAAAAGGAGACGAAGTAATCCTAACCAAGCAAGATTATCCCAATATGATCAATGCCTGGAAACAAAGGGAAAAACGCGATGGTATCGTACTCAAATGGATCAGCCTCGATCTGCCCATAGAAAATAAACAAACCATTGTCAAAGCTTATACGGATGCGATCACTCCCCGTACCCGCATCATCCATGCGACACATGTGATCAACTGGATGGGTCAGATCATGCCGGTGAGAGAGATCTCAGATGCAGCCCACAAACTCGGTATAGAGGTGGTTTGCGATGCAGCTCATTCTTTTGGTCAGATCAATTATAAAATATCGGATCTCGGTTGTGATTATTTCGGCTCTAGCTTACATAAATGGTTATCCGCTCCCATCGGGACCGGCATTTTATATGTAAAGAAAGATAAAATCAAAAACCTGTATCCTTTATTTGCTGCACCGGATGCTGAGTCTGATGATATCCGCAAATTTGAAAATCTGGGCACTCGTCCATTTCATATAGAGCAAGCCATTGGTCAGGCGATCCAATTCCATCAGATGATTGGATCAGAAAGGAAGCAAAAACGATTGCAGTATTTAAAAAATTATTGGGCTGAGAAAGTACAAAATTTAGCAAAATTTAAGCTAAGTACATCTTTAAAACCTCAATTTTCGGGGGCTTTGGCACATTTTAGTATCGAAGGACTGAAAGCAGGAGAAATCGAAAATCGTTTATTCAATGATTTCAAAATCCATACTTCGCCAATCACTTGGGAAAAACTTAACGGCGTGCGGGTAACACCTCATGTTTATACAACCTTGCAAGATTTAGACAGATTAG
>CALMKY010000354.1 GCA_937867195.1 uncultured Saprospiraceae bacterium
CCATGGCACCGGGTATGAGAAGACAAAACTCCCATAGGCAACCATCTGCGATACAGATCCTCCGGTGTTCTTTTGGTAAAACCTCCAATATCATGGGACCAGAAGGTAAACCCGCTTAAGCCCAGGGATAATCCCCCACGCAGTTCGGCTTCCATTCCCATATCCGATGATTCTGCGTCGCCTCCCCAATGAACAGGATATCGCTGACTACCGGCCCAGGTACTCCGTGCCCAAATGATCCTTTCATTATGTACTTAATTGGTAAGATCTGAAACGATTTTATTGTAACGCAAAGGGTAAAGATTATGCTCATAGAAACCGGTTTTTCCATTACTATAGATACCTTTATAAGGCGCGGCTTCTCCAAAATCAACTTTAATAGCGGAGACGCCCATGTCGAGGAGTCCTTTTATTTTCTTTTGATTCCATTCAATGGTCTTATTGTTTGTAAAATCCAGCACAGCATCTTCGTAAGGAATATTGCCCTTATCGTTTTTTACATTCAGCCCCTGATCTGTAATTTCATTGAAAAGTTTATTCTTTGGTACGAAATAGGGTAATTGCCATAAGCACGTTTTAAATCCATTGGACTTCAGATCCTGAATCATACCCAATGCATCCGGAAATCTGCTTTTAGAAAACTCATAGTCACATTGCCAATCCGTCTCAAACCATCCTGTATCAAAATGTAAAACATCGGTAGGTATACGATGTTCTCTGAGTTTAGCAGCTACTTGGCGTCCATCGGCTTCTGAAAAATATGTGATCCGGCTCATCCATAACCCAAAACTCCAGAGCGGAGGCATGGGCGCTCTTCCGGTAAGACGGGTATACTCCTCGTTGATTTCTTTTGGATTACCGATGAATACAAAAAGGTCCAGGGATTCATCGCCGATCATCATTGAATTGCTGGCACCATACGTTTGACCAATATCACAAGTAATCGGACTGGAAGTGTGCATAAACATTCCATAACCTTTATTGCTCATAAAGTAAGGAATCGGTTTATACATAGAATTGGTTTCGACACCATTGGGATCACAAGTATATAATTGCAATTTTTGACCTACTTTGTTAAGTTTAGAGAAGGATTCACCATAGCCGTATATTTTTTCATCGGGCGATAATGTAAAGACTGCGTCTATGCTGCGGGAGTAATCGGCAGCCCGGCGCACATAACAAAAGGGCAGATTCTGACAAAAGCCGGCATTATCTGCTGAATGCTTTGTTTTGGTTAATAATTTACCGTTGGCATCATAGATTAGTACGCTCCAAGGATAGGCCATAATGCGCACACTTCCATATTTACTTTTATATTCATGACCATTGGGGATACTTCGGTATTGCCACGTATGATCTGTGGGTACCGTTCCGGGTATCATCAGGTGTTGATCGTTATCGGTTTTGGTCACACCGGTTTGCATTTTTATCCGCAGAATCTTAGGAGAAACAAACTCTAGTTTAAATCCCCAGGCAGGATCCTGAGCATACTCTCTGGAAGGAAATTCATTTTGGCTTGTGTATTTGATTCCATGTTGGGTGTAATTAAATGCATGCGCCGGAAAAAACTCAGCTCTTCTCCAGATCACCTGTCCGGAAGCTGAACCAGCATCAAAATCTTGTAAGCTGTCGGCAAGGAAATAAGTATTGGTATAATCTCGGAAATCCTTTGAAAGATCGATGGGTTCATTCATCAATGTCTGAGAAGATTGCCCATTTAAATACATGTAAGCGAATAAAAAGGTAAAAATTAGAAACTTCTTCATGACTGCAAAATAAATAAATTACCCTTCCTTCATCAAATGATTGTATTTATATTGCAAAACTTAAATTCGCTTTTTTGATATTTATATTTTGAAAAAAACGCATGTTACGATTTATGATCTGGCCAGAGAGATGAAAGTATCTCCTTCGACCGTCTCCCGTGCACTCAAAGGTCATAACAGCATCTCCCAGGAAAAGATCAAAGCCATCACGAAGCTTGCCAAGAAACGAAATTACATCCCCAATGATCTGGCTGCCAATCTAAGACAAAATAAAAGCAATCGCATCGGGGTGATCATTAATTGGATCGATCGCAAATTTCATTCTTCGCTTGTCTGCGGTGTGGAAGAAGAAGTATCAAATAAAGGGATGAATGTAGTGATCACCCAGGCTCATGATCGGTATAAAGATGAAGTAGAAAATGCAAAAGCACTCATCAACAGCCGGGTGAGCGGGCTGATTGTTTCACTTGCCATGGAGACTATGGACTACGATCATTATGAGCCATATTTTCGCAATCAGATACCCGTGGTATTTGCCGACAGAGTACCTCCACCTAAATTTAAATGTCATCGGGTGATCATAGATAATGCACATGCCGCCCAAGTGGCCACCAGTCATTTGATCGATCAGGGATGTCATCGAATTGTATTGATATCCGGTAATAGTAATCGGGAAAACTACCGGGAACGCATACAAGGATACCTTCAGGCACATAAAGAACGTAGTCTTAAAGTAGATAAAAATCTGATTTATGAGGCAGATACCAAATCAGAAGAGGAAGCCATTATGGCACTCAGGGAATATATGTCATCACCTCATCAACCGGATGCGATTTTCTGTACCAGCGATACCATGGCAGTTGCCATACTTCAATATTGTAAAAAAGTAGGCATCAAGGTACCAGACCAATTAGCCGTCATGGGATTTAATAACGATCCGATCACCAGCATCATCGAACCCAATCTTACCACTACGTTAAACCCTGCATTTGAAATTGGCCGACATGCCGCAAAGCTTATCCTTGACCAACAAAAAATGAAATGGACATCCAAAGATTTTAAAACAATCTATCTTGAAACCGAACTCATCGTACGAGAATCCACAATGCGAAAAAAACTTTAAATTACATTTTATAAAAACCTTTTCAATGAAAAAAATATCATCTAGTCGCCGAAGCTTTCTTCGACAATCTACCATCGTTACCACAGGTCTCATCACAGCACCTACTATTTTATCGGGGTTATATGCTGCTCCAGGTAATCCAATAAAAGGAGTTACACTTGGTGTCATTACTTATTCGTTCAGAGAGCAGCCGGATCAAAGCATCGAAGCGATTTTACAGTCTATCTTGGATACCGGACTTAGAGCTACAGAACTCATGGGTGATACAGCAGAAATCTATGCAGGCAAACCTAAGAATCCTGTGAAAATGTCAGAACTATTTTCATTATGGCGTACCAGATCAGAAGGCACACTCACCGATGATCAAAAGAAACAACTCGAAAGCCTGGAAGCACAAAATACCGAATACAGAAAGGAAACCTCTAAATGGAGAGCTTCGGCTTCACTGAAACCTTTTGAAAAAATCAAAGCTATGTTTGATAAAGCCGGTGTAAGGATCTACGCTTTCAAGCCGGATGCATTTGGTAAAGACAATTCAGAAGCAGAAAGTACATTTGCATTTAAAGCAGGGAAAATTTTAGGGGCCACCCATTGTACGGTTGAGCATCCATCCAACGATGTGCAAACATTAAAATTAGGTACTCTCGCTTTGCAAAATGGAATGAAAATCGCCTATCATGGGCATGAACAACAAACATTTACCTTGTGGAATACTGCAGTAAGCCAATCCAAAGGAAATATGATCAATATCGACCTGGGTCATTATGTAGCTGCCGGTAATGCAGACGGTCTTAAGTTTATGGCTGACAAGCATGATCGCATCGCAAGCATGCACCTCAAGGATCGCCAATCTAAAGAACACGGTAAAGCCAATCTCGAATGGGGTAAAGGAGATACGCCGATCATTGGTGCGTTACAACTCATGCGTGATAAAAAATATACATTCCCTGGTACGATCGAACTGGAATATAAAATACCGGATGGATCAACTGCAGTACAAGAAGTTAAAAAATGTTATGAATATGCCAAGAAAGCTTTGATGAGCTGAGGCCATGTACGATCTACGATGTACGACGTACTCCGTACGATTGGATGATCAAACTAAATCAGGAAAATTGTCAATCCATCATACATTCTAAATCGTAAATTATTTTGCTTGTTTATAAATGAAGGAAAAGTTTTATCTCTACCTGCGATATCAATTTATCAGAAGACATCTCATCGATTGGGGACTCAATCCAATCGTCGGTTATTTTTTGGCCACAGTATTCTTTATCGGAGGTTCTTCTATTTTATTTTATAAAACGGAATATGCCCCCTATATCTACGCATTACTGGCTATATCAATCATTCAAAATTTCGGCAAGCCCGACAGGATCTATTTTTTAAAATCCATATTCACTGATCGGGATTTGTTACGCATCCGATTGATAGAAAATATATTGACCTCCTCTCCGTTTATTTTATTTCTTTTCTATAAACACAGGTATGGAATAGCAATCATTTTATCGGCGATATCCGTGCTGATGATTTTTGTAAAATCGGGCAATTCATTTGGTAAAGCAATACCTACTCCATTCTTTAAAAGGCCATTTGAGTTTATTCTTGGTTTTCGCAACACATGGCCGGTGTTATTCATAGGATATGCATTGACGATCATTGGTATTTCTGTAGGGAATTTTAATTTGGCGGTCTTTTCGGTCATCTTACCTGTTTTGATTTCGATTACATTCTATACTAATTTGGAAAATGAATATTACATCTTCATCCATTCTATGAATCCCAATGAGTTTTTAATATCTAAAATCAAGACTGCCTTGAGCTATTCGACTTTACTTTCCTTGCCATCCATCATACTTGTCCTGTCATATTATCCGGATAGAAGTTTTATAATTCTAGGCCTTACTGCCTTGGGTTTGTTATTTCTGGTTGCGTCGGTCTTGGGTAAATATAGTTCTTATCCAAGGGACATCAATATTCCCAATGGAATCATGTTGGGTTTTTGCCTCTTGTTTCCACCTTTGTTGTTATTCCTGGTGCCTCGATTTTATCGAATGTCAGTTACGCATTTAAAGGCAATCTTGTCATGATACGGGTAGACCATGTATCTAAAAGTTTTGATAGTAAAAAAGTTCTGCAGGGCATTTCACTTTCTTTTGATCCAGGACAAATCTATGGAATCGTTGGTCATAATGGTGCTGGTAAAACGACCTTGTTTCGTTGTATTGCCGGATTAGAATCGTTTGATGGAGCCATTCAAGCGGATCGTGTACCGTTAAAAAATTACCTGGGCTTTCTCCAGACCGAACCTTACTTTTTTAATAAAATGACAGGTAAAGAATACATACGATTGCTTTGCTTTGCACGCCATCACAATATTGAAAATATAGAAGACAAAAATATTTTTGATTTACCTTTGGATCAATATGCAAGTACCTATTCCACCGGTATGAAGAAAAAGCTTGCTCTGACGGCCATATTATTACAACCCAACGATTACTACATCCTCGACGAACCCTATAATGGAGTCGATATACAAAGCAATATCATCATCACTGAAGTTCTGCACAGGCTCAGAGCATTGAATAAAACCGTTATCTTATCTTCTCATATATTTTCTACGCTCGAAGATACCTGCGATAAAATCTTTGTTCTCGATCAAGGTGTCATCACCAAAGAAGTCAATCAGTCTGATTTTAAATTACTGGAAGAAGAGATGAAACAATTCAGCATCGGAGATAAATTGGATATGCTTGGATTGAAGTAGGTCTTGCAGGTTCCTGCGGTGAATGAATTTCGTCATGCCCAATCAGAAAAACCTTGTATTTTATTAAAAAAATAAAAGCTCAAAGCAATTCTCCTTTTATAAATTTGCTCCGTGTTTGATATCATCGGTGATGTGCATGGCCATGCAAAAGGACTCGAGCAGTTGCTCAAATCTATGGACTATGAACGTAAAAAAGGATTGTACCAACACAATGAACGCATCGCCATCTTTGTAGGGGATATGATCAACCGGGGTCCGGAGTCCCGGGAAGTATTGCAGATCATTCGACCGATGGTCCAGTCTGGTTTTGCAAAGGCCATTCTGGGAAATCACGAAATCAACCTGATGGCCTTTTATTCTTTCAATGAAATGAATAAACCATTGATTTCACATAACATTCGCAATATATTGCAACTCATTCCTGTATTTGAAAGTTTTAAAAATGCCGAAGCAGAGATGCACGAATACATTGACTGGCTATTTACACTTCCTTTGTATTTAGAATTTGAAGATATACGCATCGTACATGCATGTTGGCATCAGGAAAGCATCGATTTTGTGAGGAATCATTTCCCTCATCGTAAACTCAATCATGAATTAATGATCAAAGCGATGCAAGGCCGCGGTCCTGAAGCAAAAGCATTGTCTATGCTGGTCAAAGGTCCGGAAGTGCCATTACCCCGCAACAGAAAACTGATAGATGCTGATTCGTTAAGAAGGGGTTATATACGCATTAAATGGTGGGATGACCATAAAGGAAAAACGTACAAACAAATATCAACTCAATCAAAAATAAAATTGCCAAAATATCAGATACCCGCCAATCTGATTCAATCAGACATCGTGTACCCTGAAATGGCTGTGCCGGTTTTCTTTGGCCATTACAGCCTCAATGGTCAACCCGTGATATTAAAGCCAAATGTTTGTTGTCTTGATTTTAGTGTAGTAAAAACCGAACGAATTACGGCTTATCGCTGGAAAGGTGAATCCAAACTGATCAAGAGCCATTTTATCCAGAGCTAATAGATTCCAACCATGTCCATTCCTGATCCTAAACAATGGTATCAACAAAAAACGGAAGATTATAAATTATTGATTATCTATTGGGATCGTAAAACCTCCATACTAGGTCGCATCCGGCTCCTCCTGTTTATTTTCATCTTGATTTGGATATATGCCATGTGGTCTTATCCTGCGTACATCATTTCGACGGTAGTCATTTTTGGAGGTTTCCTGTTTTTATTTCTGATGAAGAAATCGGATTTTGCTGCCTCTCAGGTTAGACTATTCAATCATTTTTTATCCATTACCCGGGATGAATTAAAAATTTTGGATGGAGATTTTTCATTTAGGAAGAAAGGAGAAAATTATCTGGACCACTATCAGTTGCACAACCGCAACGATCTGGATCTCTTTGGACCGGGATCACTGTTTCAGTGTTTTCACCGAACAAGATCGGATCAGGGTGCAGCAGCTTTTGCCCGATCCTTGATGCACCCATTGTCAAAAGAAAATATACTTGCCAGACAAGGATCTATTCAAGAACTGGCTATAGATCCCACCTGGAGCCAACATTTATTAGCATTGCAAGGTGATGCACCTGTCACAGATCATATGCAATCGATGTTGGACCATTGGATAGTACAACATAAGTCAGAGCAAATAAAACCCTGGGTCAAAATCATCCGTTGGATATTGCCCATGCTATCCTTATCATCGGTCCTGCTCAGGTGGACCCATATCATTAGTGCCGAACAGTTTATTTTATTTGCAATCTTAGTATTGGGCATACAGGGTTACATTGCCAAAGTGACCCGGAATCGATTTAAACAATTAAATGAGATCTCCCATGAATTGAAATCCCTGTTGCCTTGCCTTCAATGGATCGAAAAAGCAATATTTAAAGATCCATCCTTGAACGAACTAAAAAATAAAATTTTAATTCCTACTCCCGCCAGCCATGAACTCGGTGAACTTAGTAAATTATTAGGCCGTTATGATTATCGTTTAAACTTTGTAGTTTTTATACCCTTAAATTTTTTTACCTGGTTTGACTTGCATTTAATGAATGACCTGTACCGGTGGACCTCAAAGTTTGCTGTTAAAGCAGATCATTGGTTTGATACCCTTGCCCATTTTGAGATGTTGGGATCATATGCAATATTGGCCTTCAATCACCCTCATTGGATTTATCCTGCGATATCTGAAAATTGGTTTCATTTTAAGGCTACTTCTATGGCGCATCCATTCATGCAGCCGAGAAAAGCAGTAACCAATGATTTTAAGATGGATGATCCAAACCGAATCGCCCTGATCAATGGATCCAACATGGCCGGTAAAAGCACTTTCCTAAGATGCATTGGCACTAATTGGTTATTGGCACAGGCAGGCTCACCGGTATGTGCTCAATCTTTTTCGTTTTCACCGGGCAATGCCATGACTTCCATGCGCATAACGGATAATCTGCAGGAAGAAACCTCTACATTTTATGCAGAACTAAAAAAATTAAAAGAGATGATCGATGCAGTCAATCAAGGCCAAAAAGTGATATTGCTCATTGATGAAATGCTGAGAGGCACCAATGCTGAAGACCGTACGCTGGGATCGCATTCATTTGTAAGACAATTGATTCGACATGGGGCTGTGGCCATCATTGCTTCCCACGATGTAAGCATCAGTAATTTCGAAAAAGAATACCCTGGCTATATCGCTACCTATCATTTCGATTCTTTCATCGATCAGGAGACTTTAAAATTTGATTATAAACTGAAACCGGGAATCAGTACGAGTGCAAATGCAAGTTATTTAATGAAAAAAATGGGAATTGAAATTAATGGTGACCTCTCTTCGTAATTCAACCCGGAACGTGGACGAATATTTAAATCCGGAACCGGATTTAGAAAAATAAAAGCGCATGTTGATAATCAACACGCGCCTGTTCAGAGAAATTACATAAGTAACTCCCAGTTTATCTGAAATAATCTGAAAGAGATTTTAACTGCAGTCAATGAAATTATTTATACGGATAGACTAGTGAAATTCTTTAGAGGTTTACTTGGCTTTTCGGTAAGGTGAACTCAAAAATAAATTTTCATAAGTCTATCGTAAATATAAAAATTAATCTTGGACTAATCAATCCTCAGATCCAGCTCCTGGATCAGGGGAGGGTTTTCAGGGGTGAGCGTAAAAAACACTTTTAGATTCCCGTTTTGTCCCGTGATTTTAAAAGTACCTCGCAATTGATTTTGAGGAATGATGTCTTCTATGTTAACTATTGGACCGATTTTATTAATCAATTCCATGGTTTCAATCCTGCGCAATTGTACCGACCGATCCGGAAAAAAATTTTCTGCAAAGATTTTGGTCTTTCCTTCAGAATACTTTTTTACTATATCATCGTTCCAATCCGGTAATAATTTCACAATTTCATTTTTTCGTTGCTGTAGTATATCGGAGATTGGCAAAGAATATGGTTTTAGTCCCGCCGATCGTATAATCGTATCTAAGATTTTCAAATTAATTTCGCCGGTACCAGCATAGGTAAGATTGGCAAATGAGACGATACCGATACCCAGTTCGGGCATAAACCTCCAATGAGAACCAAACCCCGGTAACCCACCTCCATGTCCGATGAATATTCGATGATCCCGGTCCATCATAAAACCTAAGCCGAATTCATAAGCAGAAGCGGTGGTAAATCTTGAATTAAGACCGGTAAAATTTGAGGGCATATGCATTTCCCGAAGGCTGCTCCTTTTTAATACCTTATTCTCTGTACCATTTCTGGGAGGCCATGCACTTATATGTAAAGAAATGTATTTTGCAAAATCTTCGATGGATGTAATCATACCTCCCATGGCGCCATAGCTTCCATGATGTAGTAATGTTTCTTCTTTGTAAATATTTTCTTCAAATCGATATCCGTGAGCAAGTTTTTCTTTAGGCACTTTGGAAAATTCATATTCTGTATGATTCATACCGAGAGGAATTAATATTTTTTGTTTCACATAAGTCTCCAGTGATTTACCCGATACCTTTTCCACAATCTGACCCAATAAAGCGAAACCCAGGTTACTATATTCAAAGGATACCCCGGGCACAGTAGAAAAAAAAATTCCCTGCCTGATCAAGGATTCCAAATCTCCTTTGCTATCCGCTAGCTGCCGGTCACCCCAGGGATTGTCTTCAGGAAAACCACCCAGGTGATACAATAAATGCCGAATAGAGATCTCCGGTGCATCACTGGTTATGAATGGATTCAATTGCATGACCGGTACATATCTTGAGACCGGATCATCGAGTCGTAACAATCCGGCATCTCTCAATTGCAGGATGGATAAAGCAGTAAAACTTTTACTCATCGAAGCAATCCGATACATGGATGAAGCTGTTGCTTTGATACCGGGCTGTATCTCGCCAGTCTGCCCCGTCATGATCAATTGACCATCCATGACAATTCCATATGCCAGGGAAGGATACTTTTTTAAACCGGCATAGTCAAGAAAAAGCTGATCTATAACAGGCTTCATTGCTTTTACTTTGGAGATTCGATCATGATCTGTAAAGACCGGGGGCAGGTAAGTTTGATGAGTCTGTGTAAACGCGAGATAACATAAATAACAAAATAATACTGTACAGATATATTTCATTTTAATCGACGATTATAAGTTTGAAATCATCAATTTAAGAATAAATTATGGAACCCTGACCCTATGCATTGATCTGATTCTGATCTCAGGTATCCGGAATATTAGATGGTACAGGGAAGAGAAAAACATAAAAATTAATATTATTATCCGGTAGCTTTGAAAAGTGAAAACCATCCATAAAACCATCTTCATAGTAACCTTGTTTGCCATTGCCATGGGCTTTATGGAAAGTGCGGTAGTGGTGTACCTGAGGGAATTGTATTATCCAAATGGATTTAGCTTTCCCATGGTTCCTACCAGTCCAACGGTATTCATTACAGAATTATTACGTGAAGCGGCTACCCTGGTCATGTTGTATTGTGTTGGTCTATTGGCCGGAAGCACCCGGTCGCAACGTTTTGTTTATTTTTTATACAGCTTTGCCATCTGGGATATTTTTTATTATGTATTTCTCAGGTTGTTGATTCATTGGCCCGAATCCCTTTTTACATGGGATATATTGTTTTTGATCCCGATTCCATGGTATGGGCCTGTGATCGCGCCGGTCATCATTTCATTGACGATGATGGCCTATGCCTGGATCGTTTTACATCTTGAAAGTAAAGCATACAACGTCGTCTTCAAAAGGCATGACTGGATCTGGATGAGCCTTGCGTCCTTGCTGTTTATTATTTCGTTTACGATGGAGTTCGTTCATTGGTTCAGATCAGGGAATCATTCATTGAATACCATGGGGTTTGAATTTATACCTTCCAGATATCCATGGTGGTTGTTTATGATTGCAGAGTCCATCTTACTCTACGTTGTTTGCAGGCTTTATTTAATAACCAAAAATTCATTGACATTAAACAAAACTTATGTTGACGAAAGATATGATTGATTTGATTCATCATGTGAGATTAGGATTTGTAGCTACCACCCATGCAGATGGTTCCCCCAATCTTTCTCCCAAAGGCACACTCGCTGTCTTCGACGATCTGCACTTGTTTTTTATCAACATCGCATCTCCCGACACAGTACAAAACATACAGTCCAATCCACAAACAGAAATTAATGTCATTGATTTTATAAAGCGAAAGGGATATGGATTTAAAGCTGTTGCTTCATTTCATCAGGGTGACGAAATTGAATCCAGAGCACTGCAGATATTAAAGGATATGGATCGCGATCCTTCCCGGTATCATCCCCGGGGTGTCGTATTACTTAAAATCACCGCTGTTCAGGAAATTCTGTCCCCGGCTTATTATGCGGGAGATACTGAAAAAATGATGACGGACTTTTATAAAACTTATTATTTTAATTAATTCAGGTTTATAACTTTTGGCATGGCAAATCCATCAAGTCATTTAAAATAGATATCGATGGATCCCTGATCAGGGTGTGCTGAAAACAAACCGATTTCATTGTATCGCCTGAGCAAGGTCTCGACTTCTTTTTTTAATATCCCCTGGCCTCTGCCGTGAATGATTCTCGCAAACGAAACGCTTTGATCGATCATATCATTTAAAAATTCTTCACACACTTCTAGTTGGTATTGTAAAATATGACGATGAGTACGAGGATAGTTTTCCTGGAGTGATTCATAATGAAGATCGAGGATATTCTGTGAAGCTTTTACCCTTGACCATTCTTTTTTAATCTCCTTTTTATCCAACGGGCTATTAAATAAAATGGGATGATCCATTGTATCTTCCGGTATAAGTCCGATATCGCTGAGAGTCGTCGTTATTATTTTGCCGTCATCACATTTTATTTTTGCCTGATCATTTTCCATTCCTTCAAAACGGCCTTTCAAAAGGGATGATTTGATTTGAATGCGATCTCCAATCCACAAATCTTCAGCCTTCATTATTTTTTGCGTGGCTTAAAAGTATCGTATAATGTGACATATTCATCCATTGTCATCTTAGAAGCTAATTCTCCAATCAAAGAATATGGAATTTTGTCAGGATTTTTAAATCGAATACAACTTTTACCCATATCGAGTTTGCCTACTTCGGCTTTGGCATATTCATCCGTAAACCATTTCAGCAATTTGGGATTACAATACAATCCCATATGGTAAATGGCTATAAAATTTTTCTGTGCAGCCAAACTGATAAAACCTAAGGGAGTACCCGGAGAGACATGATAACCTTCAGGGTATCTTGACAAAGGAACGACCCAGCCCATTATGCCATACATCATACCTTCTTTAAATCCTTTCGGAAGATTTTGATTGATCAATTTGCGAAGTTTGGTGATTATAACGGCTTTGTCTTCGGGTAATGACTTTATATAATTGTCAACAGTCAGCTCTTTGGATTGCATAGTTTTAAAATTACTTTATATGAATAAATCAGGCATCAGGGGCGAAGTAGGATCTACGGCATACCGAGTCAGGTCAGTAATGCCTTCCTCTGCCAGGACATCTTCACAGAGATAAAAATTACCAGAACAGGTCATGGCATCCCGACTCAATACATAATAAGCGGCATCCGCATAGACGTCTACTGTGCGGGACATTTTCATTACCTGATCGCCACCCAACAAGTTTTGAACTGCGGCAGTAGCAATTGTGGTCCGAGGCCATAATGCATTCGCCGCTATTTTTCCTTTGAATTCCTGGGCCCATCCCAATACGCACATGCTCATATTCATTTTGCTCATGGTGTAGGCCAGGTGTTGACCAAACCATTTTGGATCCAAAGATATCGGTGGTGAAAGACTGAGTATATGTGGATTACTTGATTTTTTGAGGTGAGGGATGGCATGTTTGGTGACCATAAAACTGCCCCGCACATTGATTGAATGCATCAGATCATATCGCTTCATCTCTGTATGGACAGTATCGGTCAACGAAATCGCACTCGCATTATTAACTACAATGTCAATACCGCCAAAGGTCTCTACCGTCTTATTGATCGCAGCCATCACCTGATCTTCAAACCGGATATCAACTTGTAATGGTAGCGCCTTACCTCCCACACGTTCGATTTCATGAGCAGCAGAATAAATCGTACCGGGGATTTTAGGGTTTTCATCTACTGATTTTGCAGCGATGACAATATTAGCACCCTCGGCAGCTAACTTTAATGCAATCGCCTTGCCAATACCCCGACTGCCCCCCGAGACGAAGATGGTTTTATTTAAAAATGGTTTCATAATTCAAAGCTAAGGAAAGTGTCATGATTGAATTGTATTATTCTTTGTTTGATTTAACTCCGATGTAAGAAATTAAAATACATTTTTTATCTATTCTCAAAATCTTATTCAGGCGAATCATGCTAAAACTTGATTCCTTTTTCAGGGTCGAGGCAGGAATGTTTTTATTCCTCAAATCGGCAATTTTGGAAAACATAAAAACCTTTCATTAAATGATAATTCTGTTTTAAATAAAACCCCATTCAGTCAAATAATAAAAAATAATGAATGGTTTGTTTAATAACCGTCAATTAATTTTTATTTTTCAAATGAATAAATTCAATTTTAAAGCATATGGATCGAAGGCAATTTGTTTCCCGTTCAGGATTATTTCTCACCGGGTCGTCTTTATTTTCATCTTATCCATTTATTGGCAGGCGTACACCAGCCCTGGGGTATAGTTTACCTGAACATGAAGGCGTGGATAGTGAAGC
This sequence comes from uncultured Saprospiraceae bacterium, assembly GCA_937867195.1. Classification (GTDB taxonomy): domain Bacteria; phylum Bacteroidota; class Bacteroidia; order Chitinophagales; family Saprospiraceae; genus JADJLQ01. Next base: position 13,923 of record CALMKY010000354.1, read on the forward strand.
GATTGTGCATTATCTGAATGCTGCCAATCAGAGTGGCCTCGAACATCATGGATTTATCATGCAGCGTCATGGAAAAATCATTGCAGAAGCTTATTGGCGACCCTTCACCCCTGACCACCTTCATACTCTGTATTCTTTGAGTAAAAGTTTTACAAGTACAGCGATTGGTATGGCCATCGATGAAGGTAAAATCAAATTAAGCGATAAGCTCATTTCTTTTTTTCCGGATCTGGTGCCCTCCAGTCCATCTTCAAATCTCCAAAAACTGGAAATTAGACATGCACTCCACATGGCTACCGGGCATGTGGTCGATACCCTCCCCATCATGCGATCCAAAGATCAGTCGTGGATTAAAACTTTTTTTGAAACACCCATAGAAAAGGAACCGGGTACCCATTTTTTATATAATACAGGATCGACGTATATGCTCAGTGCGATTATTTCCAAAGTTATGGGTATGACAGCACATGAATATTTAAAACCAAGATTATTTGATCCCTTGGGTATTACCGGTACAGACTGGGAAAAAAGTCCTGAAGGCATTAACACCGGAGGCTATGGATTGAGAGTATCCACACGCGATATATCCAGGTTTGGTCAACTGTGGTTACAAAAAGGCAATTGGAAAACCAAGCAATTGATAAGTGAAGCTTATGTAAACGATGCCTCTACATCGCATATTAAATCGAACCCGGGTGACGGAGATTGGTCCCAGGGATATGGATACCAATTCTGGAGATGCAAGCCTGGTTTCTATAGGGGCGATGGTGCATTTGGTCAGTATTGTATCATCATGCCGCAATACGACGCAGTGATTGCAGTCAATTCTGAAAGCAGTAATATGGCAAGGCAAATGCAACTCATGTGGGAACATTTACTGCCAGGCATCAAGGACGGACCACTGAAAACGAATCGGGCTGCGAAGGATCACCTGCGTACATTATCTGATTCATTATCGTTGAATTCCCATATAGGACTGGCCGCTGATCAAATCAATCGTATCATCAACGGTAAAGTCATCAAGCTAGGAGAAAATAAATGGGATTGGGAATCCATCAAGATTTCTTCCAATGGGTCTGAAGGTGATTTGACTTTGGTGAAAAAAACTGAGACATTAAAGATTCCATTTGGAATCAACTCCTGGAAATCAAATCATCAGAGAATAAACAATCCATTTACCATAGATTATCGTACCCAGGTGCCGTCGATGGTTGCTGCTACAGCAGGAGCTACGGATCCTGATATGTTTAAAATCAGGTTTAAATATACTGAAGCCATCCACGGCGACCTGATGACTTTACGTGTGATCAATCCTGAAAAATTGGAATTTTCGTGGATGAATAGTCTTTCGGAGAAAGGAGCTAATAATGTTAGAGAAACCAGGATGCCCGTGCAGGGTATGATATAGTGCCTCAATCCATATTTAAACCAATCATGAAAGCGATCTACGCCACCATGCTAATTTGCTTATTTGCCTTGATGATTCAATGCAAATCAAATCAGTCCAATACAACTACATCCAAAACCTATATGACCCAGGATACGGGTTGGGTCGAATTATTTAATGGAAAAGATTTATCCGGATGGACAGCAAGTGAAAATGCATCTACCTGGACCGTAACCGATGGGGTTATGCAGGCATATGGCAAGCGATCACATTTGTATTATAGCGGTGAATACTTGCGGGACAGTTTTAAAAACTTTGATTTAATTGCTACCATCCGGACTCATCATTTAGCCAACAGTGGTGTGTATTATCATACGACTTACCAACAGGAAGGATGGCCAAATAAAGGTATTGAAGCGCAAGTCAATAATTCCCATGTTGGCGAAGGCAATTACGTCGAATTTAAGAAAGGAGGTAGCTTATATAGTTATCGCAACATCTACCGTAGATTCATTCCGGACAGTACCTGGTATGAAATGCATATCAAAGTCGAAGATCGTCACGTACAGATCTGGATCAATGGTCAGCAAACGGTAGATTTTATTGCCCCAAAAGACGGCAAGGGCATGGAACATGATATGGTGCGAGGTACGATTGCATTGCAAGGACATGATACTTTATCCAAAACGCAATTCAAAAGTGTAAAGATTCGCCGATTGTCAGAAGACCTGGTGACCAATCAGGATTCCCATTCGTATGGGCCATGGTATGATAGCCTCAAGGTGTATAACGGCAAACAATATATAAGCCTCGATCTGGATCCATCAGGTGACCTGAATGAATCGGAAGTACTAAAATCGACTTTCGAAAGTGGAGTCAACGGCGCCGTGGTTAAAGATCTTTCGCATATAAATGAATTGTCAACCATCAAAAGTCCTATCGTATTTAGAGGAGTCAGGATCAGCGCGCAACAAATCAAATCCATTAAGAAAGAATCGTTAGCATTTGCAGATTATGTCATCGGTAAATGCAAATCTCTTGCCGAAGCAATCGAGCTCATTCAATCTGGATGGATCAATGTATTGTCAATTAATGGAGAATCTATAAATGTAAAAAATGCAAACGCATTACTGGACCTGGCTAAGAAAACAATGTAGCCATTGAAATAGATAATGCAAATAAAGCCCCGTCGATTGATATCATCCAACTTATGAAAACCAAAGGTTGTAAATACACGTATGCCAATCTGACGGCGGATCAAATGGATAAATCCATGTATGTCCTGGATGCCTTGAGGACAACGAACCTGGATTATAAAAATCAATATGTGCCCAAATGGTAGAAATTGATTGAAGATCAAGCATAAATTGCCTCCTGTATTCTTTCTATGGTATGGTAGATTATGACATGTATAAATTATTCTTACGGGTGTTAGGGGCTACCGGTATGTCAAAACCCATTTATTGGTTACAATTGATTAATATTGCCAATTAAATCAGGTTGACCAATTGAAATCAAATATATTTATACGGGCATTTACATTCAATGCATTTAACGAAAATACATACATCGTACACAACGATGTAAGACAAGCCATCCTCATCGATCCAGGCTGCAGTGATCTCAATGAAAGAAAAATACTTCAATCCTATATAAAGAAAGAAGGTCTTACACCTACGCACATCATCAATACGCATTGTCATATTGATCATGTATTGGGTAATAAATGGTGCAAAGAGACATACCAGATTCCCCTTTGGATACCCGAAGGAGAGCAACTGATATTGGACAATCTGATGAATGTTTCGCGCATGTATGGAGTGCCGGCAGAAGCATCCCCCATTCCTGATTTCTATATGAATGAAACAAGTCATATCGATATCAATGGAATCACATGGCAACTGATTTCCGCCCCCGGACATTCGCCGGCAAGCATCTGTCTCTATCACGAACCCACTCATGATTTGATCGCAGGTGATGTATTATTTCTTGAATCCATTGGCCGGACAGACCTTACAGGAGGTAATCATCAACTTTTATTAAAAAATATTCGAGAAAAATTATTCACTTTGCCCATCCAGACAAAAGTGTATCCGGGTCATGGACCCACTACAACGATCGGCCATGAAAAAATTCACAATCCATTTTTATGATCCGGATGGAATCCCGATGGTTGATCATTGATGTAGAACTATTAATTTTATCTAATGGCAAGAATTGTTACGACCGAATCTATGGAACAGCCCTATCGTACATCGTGTACCAATGGTCATTCAACCTGGTTTGCTGATGAACCCGAAAGCAATGGAGGTCTTGATACAGCTCCGACTCCAAGCGAACTCTTATTAAGTGCCATCGGTACATGCGTTACCATTACACTTCGAATGTATGCGAGACGCAAAGAATGGCCAGTAGAAAAAATAAAGCTCGACCTGAGGCTCGAATCAGTAAAAAAGGAGAATGGCGATATCAAACACATCATTTATGAGACTTTATACCTCACGGGTGAACTGACCGAAGAGCAAAAAGACAGGATGAAATCATTGATTCCCAAATGTCCTGTGTCGAAGATTGTGACCGGAGAGGTAGAAATTAAGTGGTAATGGAATAATACAGGATCTTCAGTATAACCAATTCTAATTTTGATCGATTTACAAACTTATATTTATTAATTTTATCTTGTTAATCGATAAAAACTTATGAAAAGATTATTACTATTTTTTGTGCTTCTGACCTCCGGGACCTTGATTACTGCTCAGCATGAATCCAAAGCAGAGCGCGATCGTCGCATGGAATGGTGGCGAGATGCGGGCTTTGGTATGTTTATCCATTGGGGAGTGTATTCGGTACCGGCAGGTATATACAATGGACAGGAAGTAAAAAGCATCGGCGAATGGATCATGCAACGCGCCCGCATCCCCGTCCACGAATACGAACCCTTGGCGCTCCAGTTCAATCCCGTGCACTTCGACGCCGCGACATGGGTGTCCCTGGCCAAGGCTGCAGGCCAGAAATATCTGGTGATCACGTCGAAACACCATGACGGTTTCTGCCTCTTCGATTCTGCGCTGACCGATTACAACATCGTCGACGGCACGCCTTTTGGCCGCGACCCCATGAAAGAACTGGCCGCTGAGTGCGCCAGGCAGGGGATCAAATTCGGTTTCTACTACTCGCAAACGCAAGACTGGCATCATCCTGACGGCGATGGCAACGATTGGGACTACGACGAGACTAAGCAGGACTTCGACAGCTATATCCGCAGCTACGTTGCGCCCCAGGTGCGCGAACTGCTGACGAACTACGGGCCTATCGCCGTCCTCTGGTTTGACACCCCCAAAGGCATCACCCGCGAGCAGAGCTTGTTCTTGCTCGATCTGGTGCATCAGATTCAGCCTGACTGCCTGGTCTGCGGGCGGCTCGGCAACGCCCTGGGTGACTACGCCTCGGCCGGCGACAACAAGATCCCGGGTCAGGCGGTGGACGCGGACTGGGAGACGCCGGCGACTATCAACGATACCTGGGGCTACAAGGTCAACGATCACAACTGGAAGTCGACCACTGACCTGCTGCGCAAGTTGGTGGACATTGTGAGCAAGGGCGGCGCCTATCTGCTCAATGTAGGCCCCACTGCCGAAGGCATCCTCCCCCAACCCAGTGTAGAGCGTTTGCTGGCGGTGGGTAAATGGTTGCAGGCAAATGGCGAGGCCATATATGGCACGCGCCCTGGTCCGATTCAGGGGGTCGATTGGCTGCGGACAACGATCAAGCCTGGCCGTCTGTATCTACACATTTTCGAATGGCCC
>CALMKY010000355.1 GCA_937867195.1 uncultured Saprospiraceae bacterium
TATTATTCCTCAATATTGCATTTAGCTCTTTCACTTTGACTTGGTCATCACTTAGTTTTGCAATGGTCCACTGTGCCATCCAATTGTTTGCATAACCTGGCTGTGCTATGATTTCTTGCATTTTCGATTTTAGTTTTGAATCCAAGCCTCTTTTCTTCATGGCCATCCATGAAAAGAAATCATACAACGGATTTCCGGAACTCATGTTATTTTCAGCTGATAAAATTTTATCATAATACTGATTTGCCAGATCTGGCTTATTAATTTTTTGATAATATCCGGCTAAGATCCCGTCCTGCAATCGCTCATCCGGATTGTAAGGCCTGCCAACTCCCAATTTTTCCGGCCAAAGCCTCGATGAATCAATCGCAGCTAGTGCTTTCAATTCATTTTTATTATTAAATTCTTTTAACGCAGATAATAACCACGCTTGCTCATAAATTTGTTTTCCCTGGGTAGATCCCTCAAAAGGAAGTATTTGCAATCCCGATAATACTGTGAGACAATCTTCCAGGTGATCAGCATAGAGACAAGTCTTGGCATGCAATAAACCGATTATAAAATTATTTTTAAACCGGTTATAGGCCTCATCGGATAACACGATGGCTTTAGAATACAATTCGTTATTATTATAATAGTCTATTAATTTTGACCAGGTCCGCCAATCCGATGGTGCAAGCTCTTTTGCTTTAATTAAATCATGCTCGACAGCGGATTTATTTAATATCTCCGCTAAGCTGGCCCGGGTTGTATAAAATGGGGCATAATCGGATTGTGAACCACATGATTTAAATACATCGTAAGCATCTTGATTCCTATTTACATTCCAAAAAATTAATCCCCGATAATATTTAAAAGACCAGTGACTATTATTCTGAACAGCCCATTCGAGCATAGGCGCATCTTCCTGCCTGAACGGAAATACATAAGCCGGAGATTCTAAAGTGATCTGTTGCAAAGCAACCACATTATTCGTTAAATATGCTTTCCAAAGCCCGATATTGGGATGAGAGGGTGCGATCGACAATACTTTCAAAGCGTCTTCCTTTTGACCAAGGGCTAAATACTCACTGCTAAGTTCCAGGTATGTCTGATAAGCGAATTCATTTCGAATGGGTTTTTTCAAATCAGCCAATGTATTAGGGTTGCGATTTGCATTGTAATATTCAAAATTGACAAAATCATCTAATGGATCGATGGACTGGATTTTCTTAAGCACATAATTCCATTTATCCGTCTTTTTGTGTTTACGATATATGATCGTCAAGGCTTTTAATGCATTTAAATTAAATTGATTAAAATCCAATGAATTGAGTGCATAGGATTCAGCTTCTTTCAAATTTGTTTTTATTAAATGGATCTCTGCCATCTGAGCCAAGGCAAAGGATCGGTACCCCATATCCCTGGCCGCCCATCCAAAAGATTCTAATGCATTGATATAATCCGACTGAGCTCTGTAAATCAAACCGGCAAAATAATTTCCTGCCGGATGATAGGTATTGAGTTGCAGTACCCGGTGCGCATACATCATGGCGGTGTCATATAGAAAACTGCGATAATATAATTCAGCCAATCCCACTAACGGATCTATGTAAGTAGGATCTTTACCTATACTTTTTAAAAAAAACATTTTTGCTGATTCATAATTGCGGCCTATTTTCATTTCCATTCCTTCCTGATATAGATGAGAAGCAGCATTAGGATCCACAGGAATCGTGCGCACAAAAGGTCTTTTCAATTCATTTGTATTAACTGACCGATAATGTAAATCCATTCCTTCGACCATCACTTCATATGGAACCGTATTATCTAATGGGCATATAACTTCTTTGACATCCATTGGTTTCATGTCCAATTTCCTGGCCATGACTGTTGTGCCATTGGATTTCACCAATAAATTTGCAGTGGCATATCCCAAAGAATTAATTCCGATTTTTATTCCATCTTTTATGTTGGTAACGTTGAGCAAACCATTGGGCGAGACTTCTTTCAATCCATCGATGTCTTTGATCGGGTACCAGATCTCTTTCCATCGATCCGTAACGCCGGGATTAAACGGCAATTCTTTAATGGGGCTTTTATAATCATTATAACTATACTGGGTAAAACTGCGACCTGCCTGGAATTCCAGGTATTGACCATGATGATCTGTCAATAAATCCTCCCAGATGGCACCATCCCGGGCCGTACCCCATAACCAAAGTTTTCTCCCGGGCATATCTTCATACTTTGCCCAATGACCAAAGCCAAATTTTTTATCATGATAGTAGCCACCCATAAAGTCCTGATATAATCCGACGGTGTGGAATGAATTGTGCGAACCAAAAGTATCATTGGCATAATAAGCCATATCGATCCCGTTTTCATTGACAGGCCAGGGATGTGCCTTGCCACCATGTTCCATAGTTTTATTACCGGGAAATAAAAATTCTGCATCCTTTGTTACGGCAGCGGCGGCGGTCACAAAATTGTAATGATCCTGTTGCAATGCGGTGGGATTATTCCACATGATATTGGTTTCGAAATAAGCTTTGTCCTTTGGTAATCGGATTTCAACAGTCCACTTCGTACGCGAGGGCAGATCGATATTGCCCACAATACAACTCACACTTCCATCGCTATTAGATCGGAGTTTATAATCTACTGGGGATGCTGTAGCCGGGCTATGACCAATGATACCAAAATTAAATTCTATACCACCGGATGTCCAGGGACCCCGCATAGAAATATTTCTGAATTTTATGGCATCGTTTTTATAAATAAAATCATGACCCGTCGACTTTTCGATGGCTCCAAAAACTTTGCCACCGATCTCAGGTAAAACCAATACTTTGATAAAATCGTTTTCGAGCGTAACTACTTTCCAGGATTGGAGTTTGGCTTCCAGGCTATATCCATCAAAAGAATGATAAGGATAGATCGCTTTGTTTTTGATCAGGATCGGATTGGGATCAGGATCATTATAAGGATACGTTTTGATCGGCTGCAATTCCTCTCTGACCCTGGAATTGTTTTGGGAATAATTTAACGTGGAAATAAAAATCAGGCAATAAAATATGATAAATCTCATAATCCAAAATAGAAAGGATTTAGAATATTTTATTACGCAAACGATGGATTAGGATTATCCTACCTGATCCAGATTGAATTAATCAAAAATTCTTCAACTCATCTAGAAAAGAGGATACTTATCAAGCAAACAATAGACCGTGTACCTTTTAATAAAAGTGTATGTAACCTCTTTCTTTCTTGAAATCCTATTTGCCGCTTTTTCCTATTTTGATAAGTTTAAGTAACTGAGCAAATAAATAAATCAATGTGCCCCATACCCCTATGATCAATGCATAAGCCGGTACAAGCAACCAAAACGGAGTTCTGAACCGGGTAGTCCACAGTGTTCTTTTTTCAAAAAAAGAATTATCTAGGGTAGTAGGCTTGCCCCATGCTACTTGCTTCTCTACCGTTGCATTCCCCAACAGGTCATGATCTTCTAAAGATGCGGTGAGCATCACATTGCCCTGTTGATCACCCGGCATGCTGTCTTTTTTTACTTCTAACAGGACCGCGCCGGTGGAATCGGTCGTATAAGTAGCTTCGTCACCGGCAGGCAGGATACCACCCCTGTCTTTAATAGAAATACCAATCACCTTACTGTGATTATTGGTAGCAATTTTCAATTCATCACACACAGTCGTGGTCAGCATATTTCTCGGGCTCATTTTACCAAGGGAAGATTTAGTGCCTACA
>CALMKY010000356.1 GCA_937867195.1 uncultured Saprospiraceae bacterium
GGTAATGACCGATCCGGGGCTTCCACGGTTTCGTAGGCCAGGCATACAGGTCTATTCGCGATCATCGCTTTGGTGAGGGCTTCTCCCGAAGCAAAATGAAAATAAGTGAACAGCAGATGATGGGCTTTGATTAAATCATATTCTTCTGCAATTGGTTCTTTCACCTTAAGTATCATATCTACCGATCCATAGGTATCGGCGATCGTCGGTAATATTTGAGCACCCGCTTTTATATAATCTTCATCACTATAACCACTACCGATACCGGCTGTGGATTGTAGAAAAACCTCATGACCATTTTTAGTAAATTCCATCACTCCGGCGGGCGTGACAGCCACTCGGTTTTCATTACTTTTTATTTCCTTCGGGACTCCAATTTTCATATGCCTTAGAATATTTTTTGGTTAGAATGCTTCAAATATAATTTTAGTTGGTGAAATAAAAAAGGCTGCTTTTTTGGAAGCAGCCTTTTACCTGTTTGTTAGTTGGTTGGTTTTAGGAAATTCGTTTATTGCGATAAGATAAGTTTTTTTGTAAGCCTGATATCCGCAGATTCGATGGTATAGTAATACACACCGGACGCACCTAATTTATCATGGTTGATAGTGATCGAATTGTATCCTTTTTGTGCATCTATTCCGATTGCATACACTTTGCGACCCATGATGTCGGTGATATAGAACTGTACTTTGAGGTTTTTGGGTACTTCAAATGATATTTGGGTTAGTTGATTAAATGGGTTTGGTGTATTTTGATACAATTTATATGAAGCTACCTCGAGGGAATTGCCTGAAGGATTACTGATGGATAACCCGACACCCATAATTTCATTCCCATTATAACTCTCAGCCAAAGTAATCCGGCTGTGAATTCTCAAGGACTGGCTTAATAAAACATCCTTCATCGCTTTCACTTTAATGGTGAATAGTTTTGCATCACCGGGCACAGTCAATCCATCCGGATCATTCCAGCTCATCGTAAGATCACCATGATTGAGACCAATATTCCGCTGATCAATGGCAAGAATACCGGCTTTTACATCCAGTATATCCAATCCTTCATGTGATAAGGTGAATTGTAATGAACGGATATGATCAAATTCATTCGCATAAAACGGTATTTCAAAGATTTGGCCGGTTTGGACTTTATGATCATCGATCTTGATCATTAAATTAGTGGTTAAACCTCTTGCTTCTGAACCCAGTAAATTATTGGGAACTGATGAACTATTGACATCTCCAATTTTAATACCAACAAAATCTTTATTGATTTCATCTCCCTGGAGTGTATTTACATTGATCAATTCCGGAAACTGGAAAGGTCTATCCGCCTGAATGGTAAAGGATTTAGGCGCAAACCTCCAGCTGGTATTGGATTGGAAATTATCAAAAATTCCTAAAATGACTTTTCTGAGTTCGATCAAATCGAGAGCCGTAATATCATTGTCATGATTGACATCAGCAGCAATTTTATCATAAGGATTCGTAAGTGGTTCGATGCCGATAATATGTCTTTGAATTTTCACTAGGTCGATGGTGGTCACTCCATTGGTTGGAAGATCATTTCGGCTAGGTTTGATTTCGTAATTAGTATTCAATGGTAAGTTGAAAAAAGAATAATTTCCATCGTTGAGAGTTTTAAAGTCAGGTAGATGATAACTTGATTTAGAAGACACAATGGTAGAAGCAATGGGTTGATTTTGAATATTAGCAATTAAGCCTGCAATAGATCCGGTTAGACTCTTTGCATTTTTACATACATCACCGGCACCATCCTGGATATCTACATAGGTACGACAAAAATCGTAATTCCCTTCTTCGTCAAATACGTAGATGTCGACTTCATTGGTAAAGGCAATTCCATTGGGAATGTCTTTACACTCAAACAATCTGCAGCTGTCTTTTCTGTCTTTCGTGAATGAGAATTTGAGTTTATTTTTTGGCGTACAATTATCATAGCTGCCTGCATTAAGATCACTGGCCCATACTTTGATCGTGCCGGTAGACGGCATAATCACCGTAGCAATTCCATTGAAGCAATAGGGAGTAGGCTTTTTGCAATCTTTGACTGTTAATTTAAATGTAGTGCTGCTTTCATTTCCGCAATTATCTTCTACAAATACCGTTACCAGGGACGTTTTCACCCGTTGGATGATACTCAATGCATTTACATTGGGAGCGCTTTTTTTATCGATGCTGCCGGAATTATACGTT
>CALMKY010000357.1 GCA_937867195.1 uncultured Saprospiraceae bacterium
TTCTTCATATGCATACTTAGCTTCAATGGGCACGAATAGATGTAAGCCTTTATTACCGGATGTCTTTACATAAGGATGATATCCGTACAGCACAAGAAAATCTTTGAGCTCTACGGCAATCTTCTTCGTGGTATCCCACCAGCCATCTTCCGGGGGATCAAGATCAAAAACCATGACATCTGGTTTATCAAAATGAGGTCTTTTGCAATTAGCCATATGGATTTCAAGTCCGGCCAGGTTGGCGATCCATACCAGAGTCGCATCTTCATCTGCAATGATATAATCTTTCTCTTCCTTGCCAAGGACGACACTATCAATCCATTCAGGCGCAAAATCGGGTTTGTTTTTTTGATAAAACACTTCTCCTTCGATGCCATCCGGATAACGAATAAGACTCAAAGGCCTTCCTTTGATATATTTCAACATGGTCGGAGCAATAGAATAGTAATATTTAATGACTTCGGCTTTTAGAATTTTCTCTGTTTTGTAAATACTTTTTTCGAGGTTACTCAATTTGAGAACCCGCTTACCGATCTGCGTGTTTTGGAAGGAGGATTTTGCCAAAATAATTAAGAATTGTAAACCTACGATGTACACTTTTTAGTCCACTGCTAATATAATTGTATTTTGTATTAGAATATGAAAATTGGTTTACTCTCGGACAGCCATTCGTTTACTGATTTGGCTCTGTTGGATTTATTTAAAGACCGGGACGAGATATGGCACGCGGGTGATTTTGGTAATCTGAATGTAATAAAGGATCTTGAAAATACCGGTAAACCTTTGAAAGGTGTGTATGGCAATATTGACCATCCTGAGATCCAAAGAATATTTCCTCAAGATCTAAAATGGAACATAGGAGACTTCAAAATCTATATGACTCATATCGCAGGATATCCGGGCAAGTATGCTGCGAGAATCAAAAAAGAATTGATAGCCGATCCTGTCGATTTATTTATTTGTGGTCATTCCCATATCTTAAAGATCATGAAAGATCCTACACTCCATCATATGCATATCAATCCTGGTGCCTGCGGTCACGAGGGCTTTCATATCATGCGCACGGCCGTGAGATTTGAAATCAATAACGGAAAATTAGAAAAGCTGGACGTGTTGGAATTGGGATTGCGAGGGAAGTGACAATGGGGTTCCCGGCTTTACTAATCTTCACAAGATCAATGGTAAACCAGATTGGCAATAAATAAATTTTTTAGAATAGGATACATTGAAATTTTCAGAGAGATAAAATGCCGGTTATTTATTCCTTTTGTGGAAAAAAAAGCAGGTATCAACCTCAAAAGAGAATTGCTTTCTCAGAATCTGACACTATGGTTGAGTTAGCATTTAGGATAGGGAAAACAAAAAGATTTATTTCGTTTGTTTTGGTGACATATTAAATTCAATCCTTGAAAAAATAAATCTTAGCAGTTGATTATTCAACATTTTTGTCAATAATTTTCTTTCAATAGTAAAGATGATTTACCACTTAAATTAATAATATCGAATCGCCCGAAGATTATTCCCAATGGTTCCACAAGGATTTGCGTTTTTGTCTATTTCTTTATTGAATAACTGACACCTGATCTTCATCAAATTTCATCATAGTAATATCGTATTTGAAATGTGAATTAAGGTAATTTTTAGCTTATACTAATTGATTATAAAGCTTGATTTAAGCTGAATAAAAATATTCAATTAAATTCGGTTTGGGTGGTTACATCTGCCACTCATTCTCATACTAAGAATCATATGCATTAATAATGATGGTAAAGTAAATACGCTTATTGCTCTACTGTTTTTAAGAATTGAATTTATCAATCAATCCAATATCAGCCCGTAGGATCGAGCTATAAATTGAGATAATGCAATACAACCTTGTAAACAAAAACAAATAAATAAATTAGTATGAAGTCTTTCAAATTTTTAATGGTGGGTATGTATGTATTCGCCTTGGCCATGATGTCTTGTTCGAAGCAAGATGTACAGCCTAATGCCGGTCAATTAGAAAACAGACAAGGAGGTTCTACTGACACGACCGCTACCGGTGGTGGCGGTGGAGGTACATCAGGTGGTGGAGGCGGAGGTGGTAGTACTTCCGGAGGTACGGTTGCAGGTGCACCGATTACAGATCCCAGTCGAGATATTATAGGCAGCTTCAATGCCAAATATATCTTAAAGGGTAATACTCAGTCAGATTTTAATAATTATTACATGAAACTCGATGCCACTGTCTCTCCTTGGTCTCCTGAGCTTCGTCGTTCATTTGATGTGATCGCTAAAAACAGCAATAATTCTCGATCACCGGTGGGTATCTGGTATTGGGATTCAACACTGAGCCGATACAGCTTTAGTTTTGCTATTTGGTACGGTACCATCAGCAAAGCCGAGAGAGATTTAATCGGCAATTGGTTACTGGATATGTCAAAAAGTAATGTAAATCAATTTGTATTGACGAATGCAAGCGATGCCACGATCCAAATTATTTTCACCAGGATATAATCCAATCTTGCAATAAAAGACAAACTAAAAAGGGATGAAGTGGTTTACTTCATCCCTTTTTAGTTTAAAATAAATTTTATAAAATATCACTTGGAGACGATGCCCTACTTCAAATCTCTCTCTATAAACTGCCCTGTCTTCTTTTCTTTCAGGATCAGTTTATGTCTGCCATCATGCGTGACTTCTTCTTTGATGAAATAATGATTCGCATCATATTCATGATAGCCCGACATCTTAGATAATCCCGTCTGACCCCGCCAAACTTTAAGATTTACATCTTCCCACTTGCCAGATTTAGCCGAAGCATAGCATGCATCGATGATCGCATTGACAATATATCCGTCATAAAAAGTTTCTCTAGGCTGACTCTTGTTTTCAACACTGTCAAACATATCAGTAAACATATGATTGTAACCCAGTTCATTGACTTCATCTCCTACCGGAAACAACCATCCGGCATTGGATTCCGCTTTCTCCGCTATGTAGTCACCGCCTTTGCCTGTGGTAAATGCTTCGAATCCTGTACGTAGAAAACTGTTGACCCATAATGTGCCTTCTGTACCCATGACTTCATCACGCAGATCCATTCCACCCCGGAATGACCAGGAAGTTTCAAATTGACCTATTGCACCATTTTCATATTCTACCAATCCAATACCATGATCTTCTGCCTCAATGGGTTTGGCCTGAGTGGCAGCCCAACAAAAAACACGAACGGGCTTTACATCTTTACCTATATAATTCCGATCGATCTCGATGCAATGACATCCAAGATCCAGAATACATCCACCTCCCGCCTGATCCATATCCCAAAACCAATTGCTATGAGGACCGGGATGCGTCTCACGGGATTTAGCCCAAAGTACTTTACCCAATGCTCCTGATCTGACCATTTGTTCTGCTTTTAAAAACTTTGGCGTATAACACAAATCCTCCAGGTACCCGGCAAAAATGCCGGCATCTTCTACAGCTTTCATCATTCGAAATGCTTCCTCCGCATTCCGACCGAGGGGCTTGGTACACATGACATTCTTCTTATGTTTTACGCATAGCATGACAGCTTCTTCATGGAGATTATTCGGTAAAGAAATGCAAATCATATTTACATCTTTGTGTGCTATGATCTCTTCCATATTGGTAGACCAAATACTGCATTGATAATCGGTCGCAAACTTTTTAGCACTCTCCTCCCGACGGGCATAGATGGCTATGACCTGGTCTTTGCTTCTTTGTCCATGGAGGGCATCAGCATAAAATCGGCCTATAAAGCCGGATCCCAGCATTCCTATTTTTTGCATGAGTGGTGGTTTCGATTTTGAATTATTAATTATGAATTATGTATTAGAGCTCTTTGATTTTGATATTTTTAAATGCTATGATATCACCGTGTCCCTGTAATGCGATTTTACCTTTAGCATGAGCCATTGCATAAGGCCATTTTGCAAATTTGCTTTTGGCGACATTAGCCTGCCACCCGGCGTCCCCATAGGTATACGTCACGACTTTTATACCATTTACGATATGAGTGATTTTATTGTTTTTAATAATGATTTCACCATGATTCCATTCACCAGCGGCTTTAGAAGCAATCTTGGATGGTGGATTGATATCGTAGTTAGCTCCGGTATGCTGTACATCCTTTAATTTTTCAGGATAATTGACATCATCGATAATCTGGTATTCCGGTCCTGAAGCATATGTGGAGAAATGGGCATCATCCATGACTTCATCCACTTTATAGATCACTCCGCTATTACCTTTAGGACTTGCCTTAAAATCAAATTGCAGGTCAAAATCACCATATTCTTTATCTGTCACTAAATCTCCACCTTTCCCATTAGATGTGAGCGCTTCCTGATCAATGGCCCAGCCTTCGACCGTGGTCTTTTTATAATTATGCCAACCGGTAATGGATTTACCATCGAATAAACTAACCCACCCTTTTTGTGCATAGGCAGGTAAACAGATTGCCAAGCAAATTAAACTAATAATAGATTTCATTTTAATGTTATTTTGGAGAGCAACATAGTAAATGTGATGAATATGCACAAATAATTTTTTGATCGAGATTCCTTACCAATTAATTTTAATTTTAAGTCTCCGGCTAAACTCGTAAGTTAAAGAATAAGAAAAGTTTCATTCAATATAAATTTAACAGTATGCTTTTAAATCATGATACGTCTGACATTTTTGAACGTTTGCGAAATGGTGAGCCCGTCCTACCAGGGGATCCTGAGGCGCCCAAATTGAGGGAGGCTTCTTTCATAACCAAAGAATTATTGGTAAAAATGAATCAGTCTTCGGATCCAGCGGAAATCAGAAAATTATTAAGTCAAATTACGGATTCAGAAATAGATGAAAGTGTTGCCGTATTCACCCCATTGTACATTAATTATGGAAAGAATACCAGGATTGGGAAAAACGTATTTATAAATTTCGATTGCGTTTTTCTAGACCTGGGTAAGATAACCATTGAAGACAATGTCCTGATTGCACCTAAAGTTTGCCTTTTATCAGAGGGTCATCCCATTTCTCCAAATGACAGACCTTCTTTGGTCCCCGGCCACATTCATATAAAACAAAATGTTTGGATAGGAGCAGGAGCCATGATACTTTCCGGAGTGACGATCGGAGAGAATGCCGTGGTTGCCGCAGGGGCCGTTGTTTCAAAAGATGTAGAAGCTAATACAGTCGTGGGCGGCATTCCTGCAAAACTTATTAAAAAAATATAGATCTTGAGCGCCCGTAATAACTTTAATGAATGAAAAAATATTTATTTATTCTTCCCCTCCTGGGAGCAATATCCGGTTTACGTGCACAACAAACCAATATAACCGATCGGGCAAAAAAAGAAATTGCCAGACTCTCTGAAGTATCTGGCGGCACAGTAGGTATTTCTGCAGTTCATATTGAATCCGGTATGACGATCAATCAAAATGAAGCCATTGATTTCCCGATGGCAAGCAGCTTTAAAGTGCCGATTGCAGTCCAATTACTCACCCTGATCGATAGTGGAAAATATTCCCTGGATCAACTCATTGAAATTGAAAAATCAGATTTGCATCCGGGAAGTGGTATGATTGCGGAACGCTTTAATTGGCCTAATTCTGTAAAACCTGGGGTGGCCCTCTCCGTTAGAAGCCTGATGGAGCTTATGCTATTGATCAGTGACAATAGTGCAACCGATATATGTCTTCGGTTAGCCGGTGGACCATCTGCGGTCAATGCCCGTATGAATCGATTAGGAATTCAGGGATTACGGGTCGACAGGCCTACCTGTTATTTAATATCTGATTTCCTTAGAGTCAATATGGATAAAAACCAGGCGTGGTCGCCTTTGCTGTTTGATAGTTTAGCAAAAAAAATCAAGCCTGAAGAGGAAGCTATGTATTCCAAAAAATTTGATGAGACCCCAATGGATGTAAGCACACCGATGGCCATGACCAATCTACTGATCAAACTTTGGAAAGAGACTGTATTAAAACCTGAAAGCCAGGCCTTGCTGCTTGATATCATGCGGAGATGTGAAAGTGGTCAAGCCAGGTTAAAAGGTTTACTTCCAGCTGACACAGAAGTTATGCATAAGACCGGCACTATTGGCATGACGACAAATGATGTCGGGATCATTACCTTACCCAATCAGGCGGGCCATCTGGCTATATCTGTTTTTGTAAAATCATCAGGTAAACCAATTCCTGAAAGGGAAAGAGCCATTGCGGAAGTAACCCGTCATCTGTTTGATTTCTTTATTATAAATCACTAAGCTCCTGTAAAGAAAATGGTCATCTACATAGGAGGGATTGGTTATTAATATCTTCGGGTATTACCGTTTGATATCTAATTAGCACTTTGATATGAAAATCCACCATACATTTATTTTTTATTTCGAATCAAATGAATTTATCTCTTGAAGGAAAAAATGCCCTCGTCGGAGGCAGTAGCAAAGGTATCGGCAAGGCGATTGCTATCGAGCTTGCACACCTGGGAGCGAATGTCACTTTGATGGCACGCTCAAAAGAGCTCCTTGAATCCGTCATCGGATCCCTGCCTATTTTATTTCCACATCAGGATCATCAATATTTATTAGTGGATCACAATGACCTCGATGATCTTCACAAAAAAGTCAATGCTCAGGCCGCATCCAAAGACTTTCATATTTTGATCAATAATACGGGAGGTCCTCCTGCAGGGAAATTGCACGAAGTTGAATCCCATATTTTGGAAGATTCATTTAAAAAATTGCTGCTCGTAAACCATGAACTGGTTAAACTTTTATTGCCGGGAATGAAATCAAGCGGTTATGGTCGAATCATCAATATCACTTCTACCTCGGTCAAAGAACCATTGCATGATCTGGGCATCAGCAATTCATTACGGGCGGCTGTATCAAATTGGGCTAAAACGTTAGCAAATGAACTTGGTCAATTCAATATCACGGTAAATAATGTCATGCCGGGGTATACTTCTACTGAAAGGTTGAGCGAACTTTTGTCATTCAGAGCACAACATCTAAATGTCGATTTAATTTCATTGGAAACCAAAGCCATGGAAGAAATACCGATGCGTCGATTCGGTAAACCTGAAGAAATTGCCTCGGTGGTTGCATTCCTGGCTAGCCCTGCTGCATCTTATGTCAATGGTGTAAGCATAGCAGTCGATGGCGGCAGGACCAAAAGCATGTAATCTGCAATTTTGCTTTCAAAAAAACATATCCTCCGATGAATGAATTGCAAAAGAAATCATCGGCATAATAGAATCAAATAAATAAAATAAATAATAATTATTTTTAATATTTTTGGTTATCTGTACCTTTAAACTATTTAATCGTAAAAATTATGGCAAAATATAAACTAACCATCAATGGCAAAAAAGTCAGTATCGATGCAGACCCTGATATGCCATTGCTTTGGGCGATACGGGATCTTGCTGGACTCAAGGGCACCAAATACGGATGTGGCATGGCTCAATGCGGAGCCTGCACTGTTCATATGGATGGCAAACCCATCCGTTCGTGTTCGACACCGGTCAGTATTGTAAAGAAAGCAAAGATTACAACCATTGAAGGTTTATCCGCAGATAATACTCATCCCGTACAGCAAGCCTGGATCGAAGCACAAGTACCCCAATGCGGCTATTGTCAATCCGGTCAAATCATGTCGGCAGCAGCTTTGCTTGCAGGCAACGGCAACCCGACGGATGCTGAGATTGAAACTGCTATGATGGGCAATCTATGCAGATGTGGCACGTATCCACGAATTCGGCAGGCAATCAAGCTTGCACAGCAATCCATGGCTGCTGCTGCAACAAATGGTAAATCTAAATCGAGTAAACCTTAAATCGACTAAATCATGACCAATTATAAAGTTAATCGAAGAGAATTTTTAATCACATCGGGAAAAGGTATTGGCGCCTTGGCGATCGGTGCCGCTATTCCCGGAGTCGTATCTGCAAACGGACTGATGAAAGTCGATGCAAATAATATGCTTGCATATGATGTAACGCCTTTTGTCAATATTGACGCCACCGGAGCCATCACCATCTTTAATACGCGTCCCGATATGGGACAAGGCACCTGGCAATCCATCCCCACGATTGTCGCGGAAGAATTGGATGTCGATCCTTCTACCATCAAAATCAAAATGAGTGAAGGTGAAAAAAAATTCGGTGGACAAGGATCAGGAGGTAGTTCAAGTGTAAGAGAATCCTACGAACCGCTTCGAAAAGCCGGAGCGGCGGCTAATCAAATGCTACGTCAGGCTGCAGCTGCTAAATGGAAATGCGACCTCAGTGATACCAAGACCGATAATGGTAAAGTAATACAGATATCCAGTAATAGAACATTTACCTATGGCGAATTAGCAATCGATGCTTCAAAGCTGGAAATTCCGAAAGAACCAAAGCTCAAAGAAAGAAGCCAATTTAAATACATTGGTAAAGAAACAAAGCGTCAGGATATTCCCCTGAAAACAGCAGGTAAAGCCGGGTATGGATTGGATGTGGAAATACCGGGTATGGTCTATGCAGTGCCCGTTCACAGCCCCTACATCCATGCACGGGTCGATACCCTGGATGATACAGAAGCGAGAAAAGTGTCAGGAATCATAGACATCATCCGTACAGAAAGGGATAATCACCCGATTAAAGCGGAAACCGTGACGGTATTGGCAAATAATCAATGGTCTGCCATTAAAGCCAGTCGCTTGCTCAATATCAAATGGATTAAAAAATACGATGATGAATCCATGAGCACGCAGGCCTATTTCGATAAATGCAAAGCAGAAATCGAAAAAGCAGGGAACAAATATCCTGAATCCAAAGGTGATTTTGATACGACTTACAAAGCAACCTCCAATAAAGTGAGCGCAGTATATCAAACTCCGTTTGCATCTCATGCAGCCCTTGAACCCAATAATGCGACAGCCTGGGCTAAAGGAAATGGAGTAGAACTATGGGCTCCTATACAAGGAACCGATTGGGTCAAGCAGGACCTCGCTCAATACTTAAATACCAATATTGATAACATCGTCATCCATCCAACCTTTATGGGGGGTGCATTTGGCCGCAAAGCATTTTATGATTATGTGCGGGAAGCCGTCATGATTTCTAAAAAAATCAATAAACCGGTAAAATTGGTTTGGACCCGTGAGACCGATATGACCCAAGGCCCATTCAGACCGGGCATGATCAATGCAGTATGGGGTTCGATCGATGCAAATGGAAATGTCAATTCATTCCATCATAAAATCATTGGAGAATCCATTCAAGGTCAGATTTTCCATGCTGACCTTACTTCCAAAGCAGATGATTGGGCACTGGAAACCATTGGTTTCGAAGACAGCCCTTACGATATACCGAATCGATATCACAGCCATGCCTTGGTGAAAACCAATATTCCCATTCTTTGGTGGCGATCAGTGTATTCATCTACGAATGCGTTTGGACAAGAATCATTTATCGATGAATTAGCTCATGCTGCCGGAAAAGATCCTCTTGATTTGAGATATGAAATGCTCAAGGATCAACCCAGATTTACTGCCGTTTTAAAGAAACTTGAAGAAAAATCTGATTACCGCAGTCTTCGTGGTCAATCTGGTAAAAATATAGGCATTGCTATCGCGCGGTCTTTTGGTAGCATAGCAGCACAAGCTGTCATTCTTTCTAAAAATGGAAACGGAGTAAAAATAGAAAAAGTAGTGTCCGTGATTGATTGTGGAATACCGATCACTCCGAATAACGTACGCGCTCAAACTGAAGGAAATGTCGTCATGGGACTTACGGCAGCCATCAAATCGGATATTACATTTAATCAGGGACAATGTGATCAATCCAATTATCATAATTATCAGATCATGCGATATCCTGAAAGTCCTGAGATCAAAGTATACATTATGGAAAATGATGAAAAACCCGGTGGTGTCGGTGAACCGGGCTTACCTCCGGTGGCACCTGCTTTAGCAAATGCCATCCATAATCTGACCAGTAAACGAATCAGGACTTTGCCATTGGATCTGAACAATATCTAATCGTCCAGTACCCAGTACACTACTAAATTCACTACATTAGCATGGATCAAATCAATATCTATGTGTAGATCAGTTTGCTATTTTGTTTTTGTACTGTTGATACTATTTAGTTGTAAATCAAAAGAGAAATCCCCTGCGGATCAAGGTTTACAAATAACTCAGCTTGACTCGGCAGACCGGCATAGTGTGGAACACGCATTGGATGGTTTACAGGCATCAGAAGGCCTGGACGTGACATTATTCGCATCGGAGCCGATGCTTCAAAATCCTACCAATATAGACATAGACCATCGTGGAAGGGTATATGTCACAGAAGGGTATAATTACAGACCGCAGATTTCCGGAGTCTCAACCAAATTTGAAGGTGACCGCATCGTGATATTGGAAGATACTACTGGAGATGGCAAAGCCGATATATCAAAAGTATTTTATCAGGGACCCGAGATCAATGCCCCATTGGGTATTTGCGTCTTGGGTAATGAAGTAATCATTTCTCAAAGTCCCTCTATCTGGAAATTCACAGATACCGATGGTGATGATAAAGCGGATAAAAAAGAAATCTTATTCCAGGGGATTCAAGGGGAACAAAGTGATCATGGTGTACATGCATTAACATTGGGTCCGGATGGAAAATTTTATTTTGCGATGGGCAATGCATGTAAAACGATTTATGATAAAAACAATAAAATCGTAAAAACAAAGGATGGCATCCCAATAGACGAAGCTCATTTTAAACAAGGCCTGGTCATCAGAATGAATCCGGATGGATCCAACATCGAAGTGTTGGGACAAAACTTCAGAAACAATTACGAATGTGCGCTGGATTCATATGGAAATATCTGGCAAACGGATAACGACGATGACGGCAATAAAGGCACTCGCTTTAATTATATTGTCGAATACGGAAATTACGGCTATCGGGATGAAATAACCAATGCTTCGTGGCAAACCTTCAGGACCAACTGGGAAGATTCTATCCCATTAAGGCATTGGCATCAAAATGATCCGGGAGTCATTCCCAATGTTTTGAATCTGGGATCCGGATCTCCCTGTGGTTTGACTGCCTACGAAAGTGATGCAATACCCACTTTAAAAGGAACCCTGTTACATGCCGAAGCATTACACCATGTACTGAGATCCTATAGACCGTCTTTGGACAAAGCAGGATACAAGGCTACCCTGAGCGAAGTACTTAAACACAACGAGGATACATGGTTTAGACCCGTGGATGTATGCGTAGCTCCTGATGGTTCGCTGATGATTGCTGATTGGTATGATCCCGGTGTCGGGGGACATTATGCAGGTGACCAGGTAAAAGGGAGAATTTATCGTGTTGCACCTAAAGGAAAACCATATTCCTGGAATAAACTGAATGTGAATGATGTGAATCAATTAATAGTAGCATTGGCCAGTCCAAACCTCAGTGCAAGATCGATAGCTCAATTAAAATTGCGAAGTATAGGAATCGAAGCTATTCCATTTTTGCAAAAAGCATTTGCATCATCAGATTCGATTTTAAAAATGCGCGCCTGGTG
>CALMKY010000358.1 GCA_937867195.1 uncultured Saprospiraceae bacterium
AACAACTTTTTGGAAAAGTATTTGCAGATAAAGGTTACCTTTCAAAAGCGCTTTGGGAGATGCTTTTTGCAGATGGAATACAGCTTTTCACTAAACTTAGAAAAAATATGAAAAATCATATGAACATTGGCTTAAAGTCGTTGCAGCCAGGAAATATTTTGGCAACAAAGAATCGATCGTCGAATCCCTGATCGACTGTGCGGTATCATTGAATAGCCTTAAGCGTTACAATGAATCGTTGGATATGCTGGAAGAAGCTTCGCTCATGGCCAGATCGATCCCGGATCAGGATCGAATGCTGGCAGCATTGCTAAAATGCTATCGAAATCTTTCAGAAACCTATGAAAAAGCCGGCAATCAGCAGAAGTCAAAACAATATTATGATCAATATCGCATCTTCTCTGAGAAAAAAGATCTGGATCTTAATAAACTCAAATCGGCCGTAGATGAAGAAAAATACCTGAAGGAAATGGCGATTAATCAAACCAAAATCCAGGAACAGGAATTAATCAGAAAACAATTTGAATTGCGAAAGTCTTCGCTCGATCTGCAATCCATCGAGAAAGAAAATAAGATCTTGGATTCCACTTTATCACTCGCCGAAATCCAATTGCGATTTGCCAGGCAAAAAGCGCAAACGGATAGCTTACTTGCTTTGACAACCCGAATTCAACTTCAACGGGAAAAAGCTGTCAGAAATTCTTTTGGACTGGCAGCACTCTCCTTGATTGCCATTAGTTTTTTTATATGGAGAAATTACATTCAGGTGAAAAAATCAAGAAAACTATTAGCAGAAAAAAATACTCAAATCGAAACTCAAAACAAAGAACTGGATGAATTAAATCAAATCATTACCCGTAACAATATGAGAATGAAAAAAGAACTCGAGGTAGGTCAAGAGATCCAGATGAGCTTATTGCCCAAGGATCAGCCATCGGGTCTGGTGGACATCCATTCGGTATTGATTCCTTCCAGGGAAGTGGGCGGGGATTTATATGAATATTTTATGGCAGATCCGAAGACTCTTATTTTCGGGATAGGCGATGTTTCCGGTAAAGGAGTACCGGCTGCACTGTTAATGGCAGTATGCAAAACCATGATTAAAACTCACGCTCACAGAATGTATTCACCCGCACAAATTATGACCATCGTCAACGATGAAATCTGCCAGCAAAATGAGCATTCCATGTTCATTACTTATTTTTTAGGCGTATTGCATTTGGATACCGGCCGGTTAGTGTATACCAATGCAGGACATCTTTACCCTATGGTAATACGGGACAGGTCTCTGAGCGAATTAAAAGAATTGCATGGCCCCGTGATTGGAGCTGCTCCCGGAATAGAATATGAAGAATCTGAATATTGGGTTCAGGCGCAAGACCAGATCATTTTATATACGGATGGTGTGACAGAAGCCGTAAATGATACAGGAGATTTTTATTCTCACGAATCCCTCGAGGCATGCTTGACGAAAAGCATCCCAGGTACCCTTGACCGGTTGATTCATTCAGTGGTTGAAGATACCCGGCTGTTCAGAGGTAATGCAGAGCAGTCTGATGATATCAGTATGTTGGGCATTCAAATCAAAAGCCCATCATAAGCCATCAGAATTTTCATATTATTATCCGGTGCATAAATAGAATTATACCGAATACTGTCCTGATAAAATTTATCCAATTGCAGATCGTCATACGTATGCTCTGAGTGAAACAGGCAGAGCGTTTTCACGTTTGATTCCAAAGCCATTTCGATGGTCATTAAATTAGAAGAATGACCCCAATATTGCTTTGTATAGAGATGGTCCGCCAGGTTAAATTGACCGTCGACGATCAATACGTCTGCATCCTGGTAAAAGGCTTTAAATTTTTTTTGAAGCTCTTCATCATCATAGGATAATTCTACATCGGTGGAGTAGACGAATTTTTGATTCTTTTGGGTAAAAGCATATCCAAATGAAATTCCCGGGTGAGGTTGATCTTCCGGTAAAATATCGATACCTCCGATATTGAATGGCTCACCGGGATGAATACGATGAAAACTGATGGTAGAGCCCATATCTTCCATTTTAACCGGGAAATAGGGTGGCATTTGTTGATTTTGAAGTGCTTGATCAAATGACTCATGGCCACTCCAGATTTTAATACGATATCCTTGAATATACGCCGGTGTGAAGAACGGAAAACCTTGTATATGATCCCAATGCAAATGTGAAAGTAAAAGATTGATGACTTTATTTTTGGATGATGCATCAGATAGCAATGCACTTCCCAACTCTTTGATGCCCGTACCGGCGTCACACACGATGATTTCAGTACCTCCTTTAATTTCGACGCAGGGGGTATTGCTTCCGTAGGTTGAGCGAATCATAAATGGCAAGGAGTCAATAAATTCTTCTATATCGGGTAATTTTCCTGATGAAAGTTGCCTTTGATATGAATCTAACGCATAGACCAGTTTGGCCCGAATCACAGATTCAGTCATTGAATTTGGAATACTTCCCCTACTGCCCCAAAACTTTATTTGCATGAGATGATGAAGTTAATTTAGTAACAAAAAGTTAATTCCAAGAATTTTAATTTCTTTTCCCTGGAAACATAGCATTAAAACAATCCCATTCCAGGAACTTCAGCTGGATTCACCCAAATCGGATCCTGTTAACTTTACCTTGTACTGAATTAACCAACCTTTATCAGTCCCTTTTTGTTTTCTTCAAGTATTGACTACATATTATTTTTTTGTAAATAAGTGAATCATTATTCTAACTTTGTGTCTCCAACCTTCTGCAAATGAGTGATAGCATCAAACACGAGTGCGGACTTGCAGTCTTAAGACTAAAAAAACCGCTGGAATACTATCATGAAAAATATGGCACGGCTCTTTATGGGCTCTATCGCCTCCAGCTCTTAATGCAGAAAATGAGGAATCGTGGCCAGGACGGAGCAGGTCTGGTGACAATCAAACTGGATGCTGAACCCGGCAAACGTTATATATCCCGTAAAAGAAGCAATAGCGTAAACTATCTAGCGGACCTGTTTCACGATGTCTTTAATAATTTCAGGGGACTATCACCCGATCTTCTGGACAATCCCCGTTGGCTTCAAAACAAAATGCCCTATACCGGTGAATTGCTCATGGGTCATTTGCGATATGGAACTCATGGTGCCAATACCATTGAAACCGTACATCCATTTCTGCGCCAAAACAACTGGATTAGCCGCAACCTGGTCTTAGCGGGCAATTTTAATCTGACCAATGTAGAAGAACTGTTCAACGAATTGGTTTCTTTTGGTCAATATCCTAAAGAAAAATCCGATACCGTCACGATCCTCGAAAAAATAGGACACTTCCTGGATGATGAAGTACAGCGATTGTTTAATTGGTATAAACCCGATGGATATACCAATGAAGAAATCAACCAATTTATCTTCGACAACCTGGACATTCAGCGATTGCTCAAACGTGCATGCAAAAAATTTGATGGCGGATATGTAATGGGAGGATTGATCGGACACGGAGATGCCTTTGTAATTCGTGATCCTCATGGTATCCGACCTGCATATTGGTACGAAGATGACGAAGTCGTGGCCATTGCATCTGAAAGGCCGGCCATCCAAACAGCCCTCACAGTTTCTGTAAAATATGTAAAAGAACTGAAGCCAGGTCATGCCCTGATCATTAAGCGCAATGGTCTTGTATCTGAAGTCCCATTCGTCGAAGACATACCCGAAAGAAAAGCTTGTTCTTTTGAAAGAATTTATTTCTCCCGAGGCACAGACCGGGATATTTATAATGAAAGAAAGAAACTCGGCGAGCAATTGGTAGAGCCTGCACTCCGGGCAGTCAATTACGATTTTGCCAATACGGTTTTCTCGTATGTACCGAATACTTCTGAATCAGCATTTTTTGGTTTCATTGAGGGTCTTCAGAAAAATGCAGATATCTATAAAAAGAAAGCCATCCTGAATGAAAAAAATCTTACCGAAGATAAACTCAACGAGATCATTTCGTGGCGGCCAAGAAAAACGTTCAGGACAAGGAGCAACGGGTCGTTTTACACCGTAAAGAGGTCGAAAAGGCCAAGGAGGAGATGAACAAGACCCACCGCCTCTACTTGGACGGGAAACTCAACGAGGAGGGCTTTGCAGGCTT
>CALMKY010000359.1 GCA_937867195.1 uncultured Saprospiraceae bacterium
AGCTGCATATGATTGGAAAAAAGGCGATGAAGCGATCATGGCAGAACAGGACTATGGTTCCATGCTGGATATGTTTAAACTGCAATCTAAACGATATGGCTTGAAAAATGTCATGGTCTCCGTACCCAATCACCCTACAAATGATGAAGAGATCGTTTCCCTTTATGAATCCGCTATCACACCCAATACCAGATTATTGATGTTAAGTCATATGGTCAATATCACCGGTCATATACTTCCTGTAAGAAAAATTGCCGATATGGCACACATTCACGGAGTCGATGTACTCGTGGATGGAGCTCATTGTGTGGGACATTTTGAATACAAAGTGCCAGACCTGGGCGGCGACTATTATGGCAGCAGCTTACATAAATGGTTGAGTGTGCCTCTTGGCGCCGGCTTATTATATGTGAAAGAAGATAAGATTTCAAAATTATGGCAAATGTTTGGCGATATGGGATTTGAAGATGCCGATATCCGCAAACTCAATCATACCGGTACCAATCCGGTGCATACAGATCTTACTGTCATGGATGCCATCGATTATTATAATTTAATCGGACCCTCCAGGAAAGAAGCCAGACTCAGATATTTACAGGAGTACTGGACATCCAAAGTGAGGACATTACCCAATATTTTGATCAATACGCCAGAAGATAAAAACAGATCCTGTGGCATTGCGAATGTAGGAGTGACCACGATGTCTCCTGCTGACATGGCTAAAACATTGATCGACCGGTATAAAATATTTACGGTAGCAATAGATTATGCTAATGTCAAAGGCTGTAGGATTTGTCCTAATCTGTATACGACCACAAAGGAACTGGATGCATTTGTCAGTGCTTTGAAAGATATGAGCAGGACATAAAAGAAGTGATGTTCTATACAGGAAACATTCCAGACTCCAAATCACTTATAAAGATACTGCAAACTATTAAACGTGGTTCATCACGATTGATAAATAAATTTCTTAATCGCAATGGAACATTTTGGCAAAAAGCAAGTTTTGATCGATTGGTTCGTAACGAAGATGAACTTAGTCGAATTTTTAGTTATACTTTGAAAAACCCAGTGAAAAGCAGGATAGGTATAAAGCCGAGAAGATCGGGAGTTTCTATATCCTGGAATTGAATTTGAATAAAGAATTATATAAATGCTGTATCGGCGACTTCAGTCGCTGATTTTAAAAGTCTACTATCCTTGCGATATTTTTGTAAACACTACCCCATTCCATATCCTTTATTTATATTTGACATGATATGATGATCTTAATTGTTGTGGTGGTGCTCGCACTGCTTATTGTATTGATTACCGTAGTGAAAATGCATCCCTTTATTGCATTTTTAATCGCATCGATTGCAGCGGCTTTTCTATTACAACTTTCACCGGATGTGATTGGCAAAACAATTGAGAAAGGCGTGGGCTCCATTTTAGGACCGGTATTTACGGTCATCGTATTAGGTTCGATGCTGGGTAAAATCATAGCTTCCAGTGGGGCAGCACAAAGAATCTCCGAATCTTTGGTTTCATTATTCGGTACGTCTAAAATAGCCTGGGCATTGGCCCTGACGGGTTTCATCGTGGGTATACCTTTGTTTTATAATGTTGGATTGATTTTATTATTGCCGTTGATTTATTCCCTGGGACAACGATACCAGATCCCCCTGATCTATATGGCATGCGCTATTTGTTCTTCCTTATCGGTCACTCATGGATTTTTACCACCCCACCCTTCTCCCACAGCAATCGTACCGCTTATGCATGCAGATATGGGTAAGACACTGATCTTCGGATTGATTGCTTCGATACCGGTCATTGTGGTTGCAGGACCTATGTTTGCAAAATCCGTCAGACACATTCCGGCATCTCCATTAAAAAGCCTGCAAGTAAAAATATTTGAAGAAAGAGATTTGCCCTCTACCGGATTATCTTTTTTCACTGCTCTATTACCGGTTGTATTATTAACCTTGGGGACCTGGCTTAATTCTGCAGTTGCCAATACGAGTAGGTATTATCCTTACACGGGTATGATCAAAGATGCCAATATTGTCATGTTAATATGTTTATTGGTAGCCTACTATTTTTTAGGAATGAAGAGAGGAAGATCTTTAAAGGAATTAATGGCTGAGGGCATCGATGCATCCAAAGATGTGTTTTCCATCCTGATGATTATAGCCGGTGCAGGGGTTTTGAAAGAAGTATTCACCACAGCGGGTATCAGTGATAAGATCGGAGAAATCGTAAAGCATTCTACGTTATCCCCGTTGATCATGGGTTGGTTTATTGCTGCTGTGATTCGGTTGAGTTTAGGCAGCGCCACGGTAGCAGGGTTGACGGCAGCAGGCTTGATTGCACCAGGTATTGATCCGAATGTAGTCAATCCCAACCTTATGGTAATTGCTATCGGAGCCGGAAGCCTGATGTTTTCCCATGTAAACGATACAGGATTCTGGATGTTTAAAGAATATTTCAATCTGAGCGTAAAAGATACGATCAGGTCCTGGTCCCTGATGGAAGCCGTAGTGAGTTTTGTGGGCATAGGTGTCGTATTATTATTAAGTCTCGTAGTACATTGAGTTATGACAGATCCGATCAAAGCCGGGGAGCGTTATCATGCACAGAAAAATGTATACAAAAAATTTCTTGATCGTGTCCATATTAAAAAAGCGATTCCTGCTTTAGAAGAATTATCTGCAAATGCATATGCCCGGCATGATTGTCTAGCCTGCGCTGCGTGTTGTAAAAATTACAGCCCGAGATTTAAAGCACCTGATATCAAACGAATCAGCAAATATCTGGGCCTGAAAGAATCAGACATGATAGCTCAGTATTTGCATCGGGACGAAGAGGGTGATCATGTATTGAATACTAAGCCGTGTACGTTTTTGAATAAAGACAATACCTGCTCCATTTACGACGTAAGACCATCGGATTGCAGCCGGTTTCCTTATGTGGATGAAGATGTATTTTTAAAAAGAAAGTCCCTCACGTTAAAAAATGTTTCCTTTTGTCCTATTGCCCAGGATGCATTGGAAGAAATGATGAAGAGGATGCTTTAAACGGATATGTTAAACATGGATGCATTTACAATTTGATAGACAAGATTGACTTTATCTTTGTAGCGCTTAAATCTGTGTTTTATGAAATATTTGTTTTCAATACTTTTAATAACCGTCTTCATATCATTCTGCACCAAACAACCTACCCAGGGCGACAGTTCTACTATACCCTCCAGCCTTACAACGATTAGTCAGGGAACATTTTCCAATGGAGTACATAACGTAAGTGGAGCTGTAAAACTGGCCAGCGATGGTGCCGGCAAAAAATACCTGGTATTTACCGATCTCAAGACTGAAGCAGGGCCTGATATCCGCATCTGGATGGCTACCAGCAAAGATGGGAGCAACTATAGTGAAATATCCAGCACCGTCAAAGTAGGAAGTTATGCTTTAGAGGTACCGGGAAGTGTAGACACTAATAGCAAGAAATTTGTATTGGTATGGTGCAAGCAATTTTCAGTATTGTTCGGTAGTGCCCAATTGAATTAATTTATTCTTCAAAAACGATTGTTTTGATTTCTTCAAAACTGTGGTGAACGGTATCAATGATTTTTACCCCTCTTTCTGACGCAAGTTTCCTTAGAAATTGGAGCCAGTTGATCATATCCTGATGTACCAGATCCGGTTGATTTCTATATTCTATCAGCCTTTTTTTCATCGTATCCAGATCACATCGAGTAAAAATATTTTGTAATCCGTAAATTCATGCTTTTTAAAGGCATCGATGATAAAATCAATGTGCATATGACCTTCAAAAAGAATGGTTTTATCTTCATTTCGATTTGATCAGCCGTTCGATCCATTCAAAAGTTTTTGCTTTTTGCCAATCACCCGGAGAGCCATACCGTGCGGTCATTTCTTCTAAGGATGGTATCTGGATTGAATCAAATGCATAAAATGCAAATGCATCAGGTTCCAGGGTCCTCTTCAGATAGTCCAGCGTACTTGTTTTACCAACACTCGAGGCGCCGGTCAAAAAGATCATTTTTGTCATCTAACTAATTTTCAATACCCATATATACTTGTTGGTTTCCTTCATATCCGGAGTCAATGCAATTTTTAATCCCTTATTGGATTGACTAAAACGAATGGGTTTGTCTGATCCGAGTAAGCTTAATTTTTGATCTTTGGTGATACTGATTTTATTTAAAATCAAATCTGCTGAAGGAAACTCCAGTAAGAATACATATTTAGCCTTTCCATCTTTCGATTGGGTATACCTGATTTTTTCACCTTCATTATACGATTTATACATTCGGGTAGAATAGATTGCTTCTCCATTTATTTTCATCCAACTACCGATTTCTTTAAGTCGTGCATAGGCCGTATCGCTGTATTCACCTTGAGGGGAAGGACCAATGTTCAACAGGTAATTTCCTCCTTTACTCACAATATCAACTAATTTCTTGATTAATTCACTGGTAGGTTTATACACATCATCCGATACATAAGACCAACTATTGGCCATGGTCATACAGGTCTCCCATGGATAAGGGAGACCGGATTCAGGAATTTGTTGTTCAGGTGTAAGGTAGTTTTGATAGGGTCCGGGCACAGCACGATCGACAACGAGCACATCCGGTTGCTTGGCTCTGACTTTTTTAACCAAAGTGGGCATATCGATGTCCTGACTTTGAGGATTTCTGGCCCAACGCACTCCATCGTATACATCTTTGAGTTCACGGACTACTTCGTCATTTGTTTTTTTACGTACCCAGCCACCATCAAGCCAAAGGATATCTAATTTGCCATATTCTCCACCGACTAATTCCAGCAGTTGATTATGAGTATACTCTATAAATTTATTCCATTGCCCAGGATATTTACTTATCTGATAATTACAGTTGCGATCAGCTGGTGGGAACTTTGACAACCAATAAAAATCACTGTGCCAGTCGGGCTTTGAAAAGTAAGCTCCGGTCCACATTCCTTGTTTTCGAAAAGCATCGAATACTTCTTTGGCAATATTGCTTTTTACATTGGTATGAAATGGACAGGATGGATCTGTGATTTTATAATCAGTATACTTAGTATCAAACATGCAGAATCCATCATGATGTTTGGTAGTAAAGACCATATATTTCATTCCTGCATCTTTAGCTGCAGCTGCCCAGCGTTCCGGATTAAAATTCACCGGATTAAAAGAATTTTTCAGGTTTTCATAGGTCTTTTTATATTCAAAATAATCCTGATCATTCATTCCTTTCTTTCTTGCACCGGTAGCCCACCCCACATCTTCGGGACAAATACTCCAACTCTCCACCACACTCCATTGACTGTATGGACCCCAGTGCATCAATAACCCAAACTTGAGGTCCCTCCAGGACTCCAGTTTTGCCTGAATGACCGGATCGGGGTCAGGGAAATACTGACTATGCTCTTGAGAATACGTATAATTATAAAAGTTTATAAACGAAAGAATAAATAAAAATGATTTCATTATTAAAAATTTGGAACACCAATTTAATTAGAAAAGTAGGTATGGTAAAAAACGCAATAGAAATTCTTTCCAATGGTCTCCCTGACCCCTGAAGGGTACAAGATAGATTTGTGTATACCCCAGGTTAGTTCATAGCCTTATTATTGAAAAACAAATGAATCAACCTGGCACGTATATCAAAAGCAGGATTCCCATTTAAGGGGTCAGGGGAAAGAGAGAGATATTGCGTAGTCATCTTAGTCCATTTGCTCAATTCAAAATTCTATTTAATTTCAGGAGACCAATCAATAAAAAATGAAAAAACAGATCCTGTTTATAGTCTTATTACTAAGTAGCGACATTGCATTCCCACAAAAAGACCATGCCTCCATCTTAAAACAATACATGGAAGGTCAAAACAAATATTTTAATTTTAACGGTAACGTCTTGGTAGCTGAGAAAGGAAAGATTATCTACCAGCAAGCGCTGGGCCTCGCGGATTATATTTCAAAACGAAAATTAGATAGTAATTCCATCTTTGAGCTTGCCTCCGTATCCAAGCAATTCACTGCCATGGGCATTATGATCATGAAGGAGAAAGGTCGCCTGCGCCTGGAAGATAAAGTAAAAAAATATTTCCCTGCGCTGCCGTATGACCAGATAACGATCAAGCAATTATTAACTCATTCATCCGGGTTGCCCGAGTATGAGGATCAGTTCGAAAAGTATTGGGATCACACCAAAATCGCCACCAACAAAGATGTGATCGATATGCTTGCCAAAAGACGGGATACGCTGTTTTTTAAACCAGGTGAAAAATTTCGATATAGCAATACCGGATATGCTTTATTAGCTTCCATACTTGAAAAAGTATCGGGTCAATCGTACAATGACTTTTTATTTAAATATGTATTCAATCCACTTGGCATGAAACACTCCTTTGTCTATAATACGCGCAGGTCCGACAAAGAACTCCCTGCAAACTATGCATTAGGATTTGTATACAGTGATAGCCTGAAGCGGTATGTATTACCGGATAGTCTTAAAAAGTTTGAAATGGTATATTACCTCGATGGCATTGTGGGAGACGGATGTGTCAATAGTACGTTGGGTGATCTTTATCTTTGGGATCAATCCTTCACCAATAAACCATTGCTCAGCGCTGCCGGAATGAAGGAAATGACTTCACCTCAAATTTTAATGAATGCAAGAGATAGTTCATTTTATGGATATGGTTTAATGATTACACCCAGATCCGATAAGGGAAAAGTGATCTCCCATACAGGAGGATGGCCCGGCTATCATACCCTCAATCTTCGAAAGCCGGAGATTGATCAGACCATTATCTTATTATCCAATAATGAAGCGAACCTTCCGTTTTTCAGAGTCGCTATTGAATCCATTTTAAATGATGAGACCCTTATCATGCCGTATGAGCACAAGCGTGTAAAGATTGTCCCAAAAGTTTTGGATGCTTACGTAGGAAAATACAA